>CAIUDS010000169.1 GCA_903897985.1 uncultured delta proteobacterium | reverse complement strand
AGACCGGACTCGGATATTTGGCCGCGCGCACCTGGTAATAATAGGTCCTGCCCGGTTTCAGACCGTCCAGTTTGACTTGATGAAGATTGACCAGGAAATTCGGCGGGTGGATGGGGCTGTAGGGATCCGTGAAAAGAAACCTGCTCATGGTTCCGGAGGCGCGCTTGGGACAGGCGGGGTTTAACCCGTAGAAAAGTTCGGACTTGGATTCCCGGTTGGTTTCCCAAAAAATGGTCACGGAATGGGTCGTGAGATTATTCAAATAAGGCTGGATGCTGAACGACGCGGATGAACTGTGATCGGCGGGCAGATGCGCAATTACCTTGCCTTTGATGGTCAACGCGCCGGGCTTGGGGCCCAAGTCAAAGCAGAGACACCAGGTCCATCGGGATGGCGCGCCATTGCCGCCATTGTTGTAGACCAAGGCCCGCTCGGTGGCATAAAAATCTCCATAGCTGTAATAGGGCAGTCCCTTTTTATTGAATCCCCCGGCAAGCTGGATCCCGACTAGACTCTCATAGCCCGGTATGATCAAATTAACATTCCTCGCCCGCACCCGGTCGGAGCCCAAGTCGGTGATTTGAAGCCGCACCGAACTCAGGTCATAACCGATATCGGTTCCCTCCAGACTGACAAAGATCAAAACCAGATTGCCGGCGAACTTATAAGTCTCTGTTTCCGTATAGGTGAAGAACATGGCATTGACGGTCCCGATCGAGGCGGCGTCCGGCCCGGGCCTGGTAATCAATCCCACGGTTTTTTGGGCTGGATCTATCTTGAAAGAAATTTCTAACAGGCTCTTTTCCGCTGTGGATCGCAAAGCGAGATCATTTCGGTCAAGAGAACCCGCGGAAGATGATTCGGTTTTGGGACCGCAGCCCCACGCAAGAAATAAAAACAGAAATATGATGGAAGGCAGTTTAAAAACCTCGAACCAATCAGGCTTTGGCTTTGCATAATAGGGCATACCGCACTCTCCATGATTATGATACTTGTTTTGGCAAGCAAAAGCCACAAAAGCGCCCGCGGGATGGCGGGAGCTTCGAGCTCTTCGCCACCGCCGGCTTCACCGGCACCGGAATCGCCCGTATGGTATAGCCTTGCTGGTAATACAGGACATCGGAGTCGGGCGGGTTGAATTTGTCCCTTTAACCTTTCTATCCTTCTTTATAAGGCATCCTCCCCCTTTTCCCCCGTCCGGATCCGGATCGCGTCCTCAACCTCGAACACGAAAATCTTCCCGTCCCCGATCTTGCCGGTACGGGCGGATTCCTGGATCGCATGGATCACCCCATCGGCTTTTTCATCCGGGACCACGGTCTCGATCTTGATCTTGGGCAGGAAATCAACCACATACTCCGCGCCCCGGTAGAGCTCGGTATGGCCGCGCTGCCTTCCAAACCCCTTGACCTCGGCCACCGACATCCCCTGTACCCCCAACTTGACCAAAGCGTTCCTCACTTCGTCGAGCTTGAACGGCTTGATTATCGCTTCGATTTTTTTCATAATTTCCTCCTTTACATTCAATTGAATGTGCGAGCGGCTTT
>CAIUDS010000168.1 GCA_903897985.1 uncultured delta proteobacterium | reverse complement strand
GATCCGGGAGCCGAAAACAATGATACGCTCGACTTCGATCCCCTGATCTGCCAGGGCCTTTCTTAAGGCTTGGACTATTCGCTCAATTTTGATTGCAGCCATTTCATCAACTCCCGGACCTGATCGAAAAGTACTATTCAAAGACAGTTTTGTCAAATGGAATTGGGCGAAATAGGTCGGAGGTTTTGACCGAATGGACGCTTTCTAATCGAGTATGGACTGCCATTTATCGTGGGGTGCAGAAAAGGTTCTGTCCCTGCCGCGGCGGGCCTGGCCGGAGATTTGCAATTCCCGGCCGGTGGGTCAAAATAATAAGCCGTGGTCAGAGGCAAGTGTTATTTTTGCGGTAATGAACTTGAGTTTGGGGACAAGGTTTTTCGGAAGGACACCTGCCCGAAGTGCCAAAGGGACTTGCATGCCTGCGTTCAGTGCAGGTTTTACGATCCCAAAGCCTACAACCAATGCCTGGAGACCATGGCCGAGCGCGTGGTGGAAAAGGAAAAAGCGAACCTGTGCTCTTATTTCGAGTTCCGCGGCCGGCGGGAGGCCGGCCGGGAAGCGGGCGATGCGAAGCGAAAGCTGGAAGAGCTGTTCAAGAAAAAATGATCAAAGGAGTATCTATAATGAAAAAAGCATTGGCGGTTCTGGCGGGAGTTTTCTTGATTGCGCAAATCGGGTTGTCTTACGAATCGGCGGATGTGGTCTCGGCCAATTGCAGCCAGAAGCAGGAACTCAAGGCAGACTGCTCTAAGTTCTCGGGCGGAGGCCACGCGAAAAATGTGATCATTTTCATTGGGGACGGCATGGGGTTGAACGCGATCTATTCGGCGCGCGTTTTGCAAAACGGGCCCCAAGAACCGCTCGAACTGGAGCAGATGGCGCACAAGACCCTGATCAAGACCTGCTCGCTCTCGGGCCTGACCGACTCGGCTGCAGCCGGGACTGCGCTGGCCACCGGATACAAGACCTACAACGCCCAGATTGGCACCGGGCCGGACGGTAAAGGCCTGGAAGACATCCTGGACCTGGCCAAAAAGTCGGGCAAAGCCACCGGCTTGGTCACCACCGACATGGTGGTGGGAGCCACCCCGGCGACCTTCGCGCTCCACCAGGACAGCCGTTTCACCTTCCGGAGCCTGGCCGAGGAATATTGCGAGGTCAAGCCGGAGGTGCTGATGGGCGGGGGCAAAGACTGGTTCAGCAAAAAAGGGGATCGGCCGGACCTGATCGAGCGGGAAAGAAACGGCGGCTATGAAGTGATCCTGGACCGCTCCGCGCTGCCCGCGTGCGGTCAGAACGGCAAGCCGGTACTGGGCCTGTTCTCCGACACGGAAATGACTTACGAATTCGACCGCAAGGCGGATTGCTCCGAGCCGCACCTGTACGAGATGACCCAAAAGGCATTGGATGTCCTCGCACAGGACCCGGATGGGTTTTTCCTGATGGTCGAGGGCGCGCGCATTGACCATGCCAGCCACAACGGCGACTTCAACCGGATGCGGCAGGAAGTCTTGGGGCTGGACCAGGCCGTGAAAGTGGCCAAGGATTTCCAGGCTCAACACCCCGACACCCTCATCCTGATCACCTCCGACCATGAGACCGGCGGGCTGAAAGTGAAGCCCGGCGACTATAAAAAGGGCGACACGGTCAAATACACATACACCACCAAGCTGGTCCCCGGCATCCCGGCCATGCACAGCACCCAAAAGGTGGCGCTGTTCGGACAGGGGCCGGGCTCGGAGGAAGTCGAGAAGGCGGATGACAATACCCCAGGTGTTCTGTATCGCGAGCCATGCGCTGGGGGTTGATGGAGGAGGGCAGGGCAAATGAAGACGCGAAAATTTTTGGAGGGGCTGGGGGTTATTCTTTCCATTTTGATGTTGGCGATTCCGGCGGCGGGTTTCGCCGCGGACTTTGCGCCCGGTTATCCGGATTATGACTCGATGGTGAGCGAGATCTACGCTCTGGCCGACCAATACCCGGGCCTGGCGCGAGTAGAGGAATACGGGAAGACGGTTGAAGAGCGGCCCATGATTGCGATCCATATTTTTCGGAAGGACGGCGTAAGCCGGCCCGCGGTGATGGTCGCGGGAAATATACATGGCAACGAGATGATCGGGAACCGCATGGCCATGGCCGTGGCGTGGCGGCTGGTGAAAGACGCGGACAGCGATCCCTGGATCAAGGGCCTGCTGGACAAGAT
>CAIUDS010000167.1 GCA_903897985.1 uncultured delta proteobacterium | reverse complement strand
CAGAAGCCAAAAGGAAAAGGCTGAAGAAGGAAAATCCTGAACTAGTTGTGCAGAAGAACAGAGAAAAATACATCGCGTATAAGAATACAACAATAAAAACATGGCTAAAGAATAAAAAAGGTGATAAAGATTTCATAGAAAAAGCCAGAGCAAGGAAGAAAAGATGGGCCTTAGCTCACCCAAGGCAAAAAGCGAGGAAAAAAGAAACGCTGATAGTAGCGCAAAAGAGATCAACTTTTATTATTATGTGGGGCTGAAGCAGGCGAAGGACAAGGGCACCAAGATCGCCTATTTGAACGCGCTGGGGCCGATCGAATTCATCTACGCGTTCGACGCGCTGCCGTGTTATCCGGAGAACCATTCGGTGGTGGTGCAGGCCAAGCGCATGGCGCTCGAGACGGCTCAGGCCGCGGAGGCCAAAGGCTGGACCCCGGACATCTGTTCCTATGCCCGGTGCGACCTCGGCTACCGCCTCTCGGGCAAAAGCCCGATCGGCGGCATCCCCATCCCTGACCTGCTGGTGTATTCGTCCGCCCAGTGCTTCACCTTGTTCAAGTGGTTCGAGGAGCTCTCGAGGATGTATAATGTCCCGCTGTTCGTGCTGGATGTTCCGGGCCAGGGCCGGGGTCTGCGGCAGGAGCCGGAAAAATTCGCGGTGCTGTATGTGAAGGAACAACTTTACAACCTGATCCAGTGGCTCGAAGACAAGCTGGGACAGAAGTTCGATATCGCCCGTTTCCGCGAGACGGTTCGGCTCTCGAACGAGGCGGCGCGCTTGTTTTACATGGTCCTGCTCGCGGCCCAGCAGGTGCCGGCGCCGCTCACCTTGTTCGACCAGTATCTGGCCATGGCCCCGATCGTGGACCAGCGCGGCAAGCAAATCACGGTGGACTTCTACCGGAACTTGGTGGAAGAATTGAAAGACCGGATCGCCAGGGGGATCGAGGGCGTGCCGGGCGAAAAATACCGGTTCTGGTGGGACGGGCTGCCGCTCTGGATGGCCATGCGCGACTTCTACAATATTTTGATGGAGCGCAAGATCAACCTGGTCGCGAACAACTATACGCGCGCCTGGTGCCAGTTGAGCTTCGAGCCGAAGGACGATTTGGATGCCATGCTTGAGCAATACGCGACTAACCTGGTGCGGTCGTTCGACCCCATGATCCGCGAGCGCTCGTTCGATCTGGCCTTTGCCATCCGCGACTACCACCTCAACGGATACCTGCTCCATTCCGACCATTCCTGCCGGTTCCTCAGTCTGGGGTTGATGGACACGCTCAAGAAGGTGACGGAGATGTCCGGCATCCCGGGCCTGCTCCTGGACACCGACCACGGCGACCCGCGGCTGTATCAGTCCGAGCAGATCCGGAACCGCCTGGACGCCTACTTGGAGATGCTCAAGCCGATCCACAGATAAAACCGTTTATTTTTTTCCAGTTTTTTGGTTTTGAACCCGCAATCCGAAAGGAAAAATGCCGGCTTGACTTTTCCCATAAACCCGATAAAGTGATAATTTAAAATAGGAAAAGTGTATATAATCCAATGCGTAAGCAAGGGGGAGGATAATGCCAGAAGACAAAAAGGGTAAGGACTCAGGGGCCTCGTTGGATGCTTTTTTCGAGCCGAGCGAGGAAGAGATTTCCAAGGACCAGGAACACAAGTATTATCCGGTGGACAAGGACAAGGTTGGGGAGCTGAAGGATGAGCCGGAATTGGACCTTAAGCCGGAAGCCGAAGCCGAGGCGCCCAAGGAAGAAAAACTGGGAAAGAAGGCTCGGGAAAAAAGGATCAAAGCCAAGGGCGAAGGCGGGAGCAAAACCACCATGATCATCCTGATCGTGGTCCTGGGGGTCCTGGTCCTGGCAGCCGGCGGATATTTCGGCGGAACCTTTCTATACAACAAATTATTGAAAAAGACCGAACAGGTCGCCCAGACCATCACCAAGCCCATGCCCAAAGCGCCCAAGCCGGCCAAAGAAATTCAGCCGGCGCAGCCTGCTCCGCAGCCGGGCCACACCGCGTCCGCCGGGGCCAAACTCGCCGCGCCGACCAAAGTTGCGGGCGCAAAAACCGCGGCCCCGGTTCCGGGCAAACCCTCGCAGCCTGTAGTCCCGGCAAAGGAACCCGGCGCCAAGCCTGCGGTGAATGCTCCCGCGGCGCCCGCGACCGCGGCTCCGGTCAAGCCCGCGACCAAGGCTCCGGTCAAGCCCGCAACCGCGGCTCCGGTCAAGCCCGCAACCGCGGCTCCGGTCAAGCCCGCGACCGCGGCTCCGGTCAAGCCCACGATCGCGGCTCCGGTCAAACCCGGCGCGGCCAAGCCCGCTACGGCGACGGTTCCGGCTGTTCCCAAACCGATGACGGTTGCGGCGCTCGGCTTGGCCTCTTCGGCTGCGGGGACTGGATGGGCCTGCCAGGTTGAGTCGGACCTGTATGCGGAAAGCATGGATGAGCCGGTCAAGAAACTGAAAGGACTCGGCTATAACAATCTCTACTATGTTGACACCAGCCGTCGGCTCACTATTTACCATGTCTATCTCGCCGGCGCTTTTGATCAAAAGACCGCGGAACAGAAGGCCTCGGCACTGGCCCAACTCGGGTTCAAGCCCAGGCTCGAAGCGACTTCCGGCTCATACCGGGTGCTCGCTTACAGTTACGGCTCGAGCGCCGTGGCCTCGAACTCGAAAGCCAAGATCGAAAAAGCCAACCTGGGTCAGGTGGAAATTGTGACCAAGTCCGATCCGGTCACCCACTATTTTCGGATCAGCTCCAAAAACTTGTCCGCCTAAAGGGTGATCATCGGCACATGTTTTTAAATATTCATAAGTTCTATCTGTTTTCCGGATAAGTCCGTTGGCGCTGATCATTTCCGTATAGGCTAAAGCACAACCTAAAGAACGCGCTATTAATCTAAACGGCAAATTGGAAATTCCCGCCAGTGGCGCGAGAAAGGCTCCATTTTGTCGGTCTGTTTTAATTATGTTCATCATGCAAGCCCCGTTAAATGGGATAAGTGCGTTAACGAAATTATTTTCTGCCAGTAATGTGCAGAAAATAATTTCTAACTTACTAAAAGATGTTTTTCAGCACGGGAGAGTTCTTCCACCGTGTTTATTCCCATAACTTCTATGTAATCGGAAGCTATAAATGATTTGACCGTCACACCTTCGCGGCAGGCTATCTCGACTATGTCCGTAAGGTAGTATTCATTCTGCTGATTATTGTTGTTAACCTTTTCCAAAGCGGAAAATAAAAACTGCGTGTCAACACAGTAAATGCCGGTGTTTATTTCACCGATTTTTTTCTCGTCTTCGGTGGCATCCTTATGCTCAACTATTTTTAAAACATTGCCCTTGTCATCCTTAACGATGCGGCCATACCCCTGAGCAGAAGGAGGAATTGTTGTCAGCACAGAAACCACGGCTTTTGAAGCAACATGAT
>CAIUDS010000166.1 GCA_903897985.1 uncultured delta proteobacterium | reverse complement strand
TTTTTTTCTTGCCCAGGTTTTTAAAATGTGTTATTATAGTCATATAACTATAATAGAAGGAGATGGCGATGGGTTATCCGACCAAGGTTCAGATGATCCGCCGGAAGGGGAGCGCGCAGTTTTACCTCAATTTTCCCTGGCCGTTGGCGCGGGCGCTCAATTTTGCGAAAGGGGAGGTTGTGGAATGGGAGATCCGGGATCAGGAAACTCTGGTCTTGCGGCGGAAGGTTTCGGAAGCAAACGAGCGGGCTTCCCGGCGCGTTAAAAAAAACCGCTGAGCCTTTCGGGGCAGTTCGCGGGTTTATGGCGGTTTTGCCGGAAGGGTTTTGCGCGCGGGGAGCCGGGGGCTCGGTTCGGAGTGCTCCGGAGGGAGATTTTAGGGCTGCTGGAAAAGGGGGCTCCGCGGGTGGGGGCGCGGGATGATCCCCGGAGCCGGAAAACCGGGAGAACGATTCCGGGGGCAAGATATTTCCGGGATCCGCGCGCTCCTGCTTTCCCGGGCAATTTGCTCCTGGGTCAGCGCTTTCTTCAAATCCCGCCCCTGCTCTGGCGCAAGGCCGGGGATATTATTGAAGAAAAAATTAGAACCCTGGTCTAGTTAAGCGCCAAACTCCAAATAGGTGACTGTCCCCAGAGGATAGTCACCTATTTCCCCGGCGCCGGTTGCCGGTTCCGCGGGAATCCGGATGGAATTTCCCGGGCGCGCCTGATGCGGAAGGTTGTGATATAATTCGGGTTGGTGGAGAAGAAGCTCCGGGGCCTGGTCAGGGAAATGAACGGTGAAAGAGCTTCGGTGATATAATTTTGTCGGAAAGAAAGGAGAAGCAGATGATGAAGAAGACGATGATGACAGCGCTCGCGGCCTTGGTCCTGGCCGGATGCGGCACTTACCGGGTGAACCCCAAGCTCGAACCGCTCAACCGTCCGGTGGTCGCCAACTACGCGCCGGCGCAGACGAGCTATGACGGCCGGGTCCAGGTGGTGGCGTGGAACCTCGAGCGCGGAATTTTCTGGAAGGACCAAGCCAAATATCTCGCGGAGAAGCAAGCGGCCATCCCGGCGACCATCATGCTCCTGGGCGAGACCGACCGGATGCACAGCCGCTCGGGCGATGTGTTCGTGGCGGACGGGCTGGCGAAACAGCTAAAAATGAATATGGTTTTCGCGACCGAGTTTATCGAATACAACGACCGAACCAAGGACACCCCGGGCGACCACGGCAACTGCATCCTCTCCCCCTTCCCGCTTTCGGACCTCACCGTGCTCCGCCAGCAGGATCTTTTTTCCTGGTCCGCCTGGGGCTGGACCATGGGCCAATCGAGGAAAGGCGACCGGGTGGTGGTCGGCGCGACCGTGCTGCTGCCGGACGGGAAGAAGCTCCGGGTCTATGTCGTGCACTTCGAGAACTACGCCGCCAGCTCGGGCCGGGCCGGCCAGATGCAGCAGGTCCTGGACGACGCGAAGAAATATGATTTTCCCGCGGTGATCGGCGGGGATTATAATGAGCTTCCGGGCGGTCTGGTTTTCAAGGCGGCGAAGGACGCGGGCTTCGAGAACACCTTTGCGGGGAACAAGCAACCCACGGGTTCGTGCATGATCGTCAAGGGCAAACTGGAATGCGCGGTCAAGATTGACTGGATGGTTTCGCGCGGTCTCAAGATTGAGGACAAGCAAGTTGATTACCCGACGGGCTCGGCGGGCAACTCGATGTCCGACCATGCGCCGGTGCGGGCGATCTTCAGGTGAAAGGGCATAAACTTTCAGCTTAATTCTCGCAGGGAGGAGCAATTTGGACTCGAAAAGAATCTGGCGGATTGGCGTCATCATTGTCATCCTGCTCTTGGTGTTCGGGCTGCTATATGCTTTGCGCAACGCCTTCTTGCCGGTGTTCATTGCGCTGGTGCTGGCGTATATCCTGGACCCGGTGGTCCACCGGCTGGAGGCCCTTAAACTCGGCCGGACCAGCGCCATCCTGATCCTGGCCGCTTTGTCCATTGCGGTGATCGCGGGTCTGGGCACGCTGCTGGCGATCCAGGCCCAGCGCGAGACGGTGACGCTCTATCAAAACCTTCCGGGCTATCTGGCGCGGGTCCAGGACAAGGCCGAGCCGATCGCGCGGGAGTATTTCGGGGTTCAAATTCCGAAGACCTTGGACGAGGCCCTGGCCGCGCTGAAGGACCAGGTTTCCAAAATCAATCCTTCCACGCTCAAGCCGGTGAGCGGTTTCGTGAGCGGCCTGACCGGCAAGACCATCGCCCTGGTCGGATGGCTGTTCAGCCTCTTGATCATCCCGATCCTGCTGTTCTATTTCTTGCGCGATTTCCACGACCTCCAGGACTTGGTCAAAAGCTATCTCCCGGCCGCGCACCGCGATTATGCGCTCGCCAAATTCGAGGAGGTTGACGCGGTGCTCGGCGCGTTCGTGCGGGGCCAGCTTACGGTCTGCCTGATCCTGGGCCTGCTCTACAGCGCCGGCCTGGTGGCCGTGGGCGTGGACATGGCCGTGGTGATCGGGATGCTGGCCGGAATCGCGTTTATCGTCCCCTACTTCGGGACCGTGGTCGGGATCGTGCTCGCAACCGTAATGTCGCTGCTCGAAAACGGGATCAGTTGGCAACTGCCCGCGGCCTGGGCCGTGTTCGCCGTGGCCCAGGTGATCGAAACCTATTTCGTCACGCCCCGGATCATGGGCAAGAAAGTCGGGCTCAAGCCGGTCGTGATCATCCTCGCCATCCTCATCGGCGCCAACCTCCTCGGCTTTCTCGGAATCCTCATCGCCGTCCCCACCGCCGCCGTCATCAAAGTTTTCCTCAAAGACGCTGTCCAGCGTTACAAGCAGTCATCCTTTTTCCTCGAAAAGCCCGAGCCCAAATCTCCGCCGGAACAAAAGCCGTGATTGACTCCGAATGGCTTTCTTATCCCGGCGTATGGCTGTAGAATTATTCCAGTCTTGACAAAGGAGAAGCTGATGAAAAAGACCGAAAGATCATGGCGGCATGTTAACTGGATGATAGCCGGGAGCGTCTTGCTGCTTTTGTTTGGAATTTCTTCGGTGGTCCTGGGTGCGAAGGATGAGGCGCGGGGCGAGTTCTTTGCCCAGAAGACCTATGTTGACGCGCCCGTTCCGGTTTTTGCGGACTCGAAAAAATTGCTGCCGTCCCCGGTGCTGGATGGCAGCCCGGAGCTGGTCGAGCTCTATTGGGCAACCTGGCAGATGGGTTTTAAGAACATCAAAAAGCCCTTGCCGGGGAGCGGCTTTGTCTCAAACTATCTGGATGAGAGCTTCAGCCCCAACATCTTCCAGTGGGACACCATCTTCATGGTCATGTTCGCGCGGTACGGGTTCCATGTTTTTCCGGCCATTGATTCGCTGGACAACTTTTACGCGCGCCAGCACGCCGACGGGTTCATCTGCCGCGAGATCCGGGAGAAAAACGGCGCCGACTACCACCCGGAATCCGAGTCGGAGTCGGTCAATCCCCCGCTGTTCAGTTGGGCCGAGATGGAGAACTACCGGGTCACGGGCGATAAGGCGCGGCTTACGCTCGCGCTCCCGGCGCTGGAACACTATACCGCCTGGCTCGAGACCGCGCGCAAGCGGCCCAACACCGTCCACGGTTTGTATTGGAACAACCGCCTGGGCTCGGGCATGGACAACACCCCGCGCAGGGGTTCGGGCTGGGTGGACATGTCCAGCCAGATGGTCATGCAGTATAACGACCTGGCGGCCATGAGCGCCGAGCTGGGCAAAGAGGACCTGGCTGCGCAATACCGCGCCCGGGCTCAGGACATCGGGGACCGCATCAACAAGTGGATGTGGAACGAGACGGACGGGCTTTACTACGATGTGAACGACCAGGGCAAACAGGTGAAATGGAAAACCGTGGGATGTTTCTGGCCCATGCTGGCGGGGATCACGAGTCCGGCGCAGGAACAGCGGCTGATCGCCAACCTTAAAAATCCCGACAGCTTCTGGCGCCAAAATGTATTCCCCGCCCTGGCCGCGGACCAGAAATATTACAACCCCACCGGCCGGTACTGGCAGGGCGGGGTCTGGGCGCCCACCAACTACGCCATCATCCGGGGCTTGAGCCTGCGCGGCCATGACGAGTTCGCGGCCGAGGCGGCGACCCGATATTTGGGGCAGATTTACGAGGTCTATAAACAGACCGGCACGGTTTGGGAGCTTTACGCCCCGGACCGGGCCGCTCCCGGCACCAGCTCGCTGGGCGAAAAGGGCAAGCCCGGGGCGCGTCCGAATTTCGTGGGCTGGACCGGCCTGGGTCCCATTGCCATGCTCATCGAAAACATCATCGGGCTCCGGGCGGATGGCCCTCATAACCGCCTGGTCTGGCATTTGGATCGCACCGACCGGTTCGGCATGGAGAATTTTGGATTCGGCGGGGTGACCGTAAGCTTGATTTGCGAAAAACGCGACTCGGCCAAGTCCCCGGCCAAAATCACGGTCAAGACCGATCAACCCTTTGAACTGGTCGTGATCAAGAACGGCGCGGAAAAAAAGTTCAACCTTAAGCCCGGCGAGTCCAAGCTGGCGCTTGAATAATCAAGTCAGGCGTTACGCGGCGACTGAAGTCGCCTGCACAGAAAGGTCTGGTCGGAGAGACCTGCGGGTTTCCGGGCAAGTCCATTTAATATTTGCAAAGGCCGGCGGTTTATCCCATGATCGGGTTTGAAGTCCTGCTATGCTTAACCTTGTCTGGCCTCAGCGCGGGGACCCTGTCGGCGCCCATAATTCTGGAAGGATGGAGGAAGTAAGATGAAAAAGGTATTATCGGTCCTGGCGGCGTTGGGGTTATTGGTTTTAATCGGCTGCGGGGACTCCGGCGGCCTCGGCCCGGCAGACGGGATGACCAAGGGATCGGATTTTGAATTGGCGGCCAGCGCTCAGAGCTCGGTGAACACCAAGATTGTGAAAAAGCCGGCGAATCCCTCCAATTCCACTGCTGGCAAGTTCAGCTTCAATTGCACCGCCGCGTCGTGTACTTTCAAATGCTCACTGGACAGCGCCGCCTGGAAAAGTTGTTCCTCGCCAAAAAGCTATAAGAGCCTTTCCGCCGGAGCGCACACCTTCAAGGTCAAAGCCAGCTCCAACGGCAAGAGCGATCGCACCCCGGCAACATATAGCTGGAACATTGAATACTGGCTGCCGACCGCGGCCGGCCCGCTCGAGGGCCGGGAACAGGGAGTGGTGGTCTGGACCGGCTCGGAGATGATCATCTGGAGCGGCTTGGGCATGGCCAGCGGCTTTGTCTATTACGGGAACGGCGCGCGCTATAATCCGGTCTCGGGTTCCTGGATCGCGATGTCATCCGACAACGCTCCCGCGGCCCGGTTCCGGAGCGCCAGCGTCTGGGCCGGCGTTAAGATGATCGTCTGGAGCGGATACCTTCACACCGAGGCGGATGTTTTTACCGACACCGGCGGCATTTATGACCCGGCCAGCAACAGTTGGAGCCCGATGTCCACGACCAATGCCCCTTCCGGCCGGGGTTTGCACACCGCAATCTGGACCGGCGCCGATATGATCGTCTGGGGAGGCGTGAACGGAGCCAACACCGGGGGCAAGTATAACCTCGCCGGCGACAGCTGGACCGCAACCTCCACCATTAATGCTCCCGCCTACCGGTATTATCATACCGCGGTTAACACCGGCACCTATATGATCATCTGGGGCGGGAACGATAATAGCGTCAGTTTCAACGACGGCGGCCGGTATCTGATTTCCGGAAATTCCTGGGCCGCGGTCTCCACCGTCAACGCGCCCATCGCGAGATACGAGCATACCGCGGTCTGGACCGGAGAAAAAATGATCGTCTGGGGCGGGGATGTTTCCGGTTTCACCGACAACGGCGGCATTTACGACCCCGGGCTTGATAGTTGGACCGAAACCTCCACCACCAACATACCCGAAGCCAGATACGGGCATGTCGCGATCTGGACCGGGACCGAAATGTTGGTCTGGGGCGGATATGGCAGCACCAGCAATTGCATCAGCAGCGGCGGCAGATATAACCCGATCGGCAATAGCTGGAGCGCCATGTCCGCGCTGAACGCGCCCGCCGGACGCGAACATGCGGCCGTGGTGGACACCGAATCGAGCATGATTATCTGGGGCGGAGTGGGCTCCGGCGGCTATCGGTTGAACACCGGCGGCAGATATTTCTACTGAGCGCCGCCGAGAAAAATCAGCCGGATTTTGATTGCGTCCGAAAAATCGGCAAGATATAATTATTTTATGCCTCCAGGGCCTGTCGGGCGGTTGACGGGGAAAGTGGCGTGATCGTAGCGGTGGAGAGCACGAGCGGGGATGTGAGTGAGAATAGTCAGTTGTTCAATCTGGTTGAGCAGAGCGAGGCCAACACCGGGGTATCGGAGACGGGCCGGACGGTGATCCGGTATGAGGGACAGGAGTTGATTGATCGGGCGCGGGCGCAGAGTCATAGTTATGCGGCGAAGCAAGACCGAAGGAAGCGGAAACATTTAAGCGAGGGGAGCTTTGCGGACGCGGCGAACAATCATGGCTTTAAGCGGGCGCGATGGCGGGGCTTGTGGAGACAGCAGGTTCAGGACTATTTGATCGCGGCGTGTCAGAACCTTCGGATCCTGATCGGGAACGGATTCGGGAAGCGCTCGGGAGCGGTGATGCAAAGGATAGATTCGCGTGTTATGGGGTTAATTGGCCGCTTTTTGGTCAAATTTTGGGGATATCGGGGGCTCGGATTAGGTCCGGCATGATTTTGGGCCGAAGCTCGGGATACCAGGAAAAACTGCTTAACCATGAACCAGAAAAAGACAGGGCATCATTTGGGCAACAGGCCCGTCACATTACACTTAAGCATGGTCGTTCGTTTCGAGCGGGTGGACATAAAAGGAGGGAGGAATAAGATAGAAGAAAGATTTTTTGGCTAATTGGGAGGAATCAATCATGTCGGTGAAGATTGAGAAGCGGGGCAAGGTGATGACAGTGATCCTGGACCGGCCGGAGCGGAGGAACGCGGTTGACGGGGAGACGGCGCAGGAATTGGCGGACGCCTTTCGCGCGTTTGAAGCGGACGGGGAGGCTCAGGTGGCGGTGCTCTGGGGCAAGGGCGGGAATTTCTGCGCGGGCGCGGACCTGAAAGCGATGTTCACGGACAAGCGCAACCGGGTGGATGAGAAGGGCGACGGCCCCATGGGCCCGAGCCGGATGGTCTTGTCCAAGCCGGTGATCGCCGCGGTGGCCGGGTATGCGGTCGCGGGCGGGCTCGAGCTCGCATGCTGGTGCGACCTGCGGGTGGTGGAGAAGAGCGCGGTATTCGGAGTTTTTTGTCGGAGATGGGGCGTGCCTTTGATTGACGGGGGCACGGTGCGATTGCCGCGCATGATCGGCGTGAGCCGGGCGCTGGACATCATCTTGACCGGACGGCCCGTGCGCTCGGAAGAGGCCCTGGCGATCGGGCTCGCCAACCGGGTGGTGGAAGATGGAACTTCGCGGCAGGAGGCGGAGGAACTGGCGGAGGTCCTGTGCGCGTTTCCGCAAACCTGCCTGCGGCAGGACCGCTTAAGCGCGCATGAACAGTTCGACCTGGATTTCAATGGCGCGATCAAAAACGAATTCTCGCACGGCCTGAAAGTTCTTTCCAGTCCGGAATTCAGCCAGGGCGTGGAACCCTTCATCAAGGGCGAGGGACGGCACGGAAAATTCTAAACGCGCGGGTTCGTTCATGCAAACTCAAGCCGCGAGCATTTCCCCGAACGCGTCAATTCGAGTGCGGAGCGGCGCGAGCGAGCTGACCTGGTAGTCGCTCTCCAGCCGCAAAACCTTGACCCCCGCCTTCTTCAGGTCCTCTTCCACTCCCACCACTTCCATTTCGTAGGGCTCGCAGAATTTCTGGAGCAGATAGATCACGCCCGCGGCGTTGGATTCCTTCACCCGCTTGAGGATCCGCTCGGAGCGCGTTTCCTTGCGATGATAGAAGCCGGCGACCGGGATTTTATCGAACTGAGCCCGGATCAGCCCTTCGATCGGATCTCGCTTCAGGTCCACCAGGCTCTCGACATATCTCGAGCCATTGACCAGAAGCTCATCCACAACCAAAAACCCGGCTTTTTCAATCTCGGCGATGAGCTCGAGCGGCTCGGCTACTTTGCCCGCGAGGATGACCGGCTTTTTGCCCGCCTTTTCCGCCTTCCGGGATTTCGATTCTGAGATCAGTTCCTTCACCAGCTTGGTCACCTCCGGCTTGTCCCCGGCCATGCCGGCCGAGACCGCGCTGAAATATTCCATCGCGCTCGCCCTTCCCGCGGCCATTTCCTTTTTCAGGTTCATAAGCTCGGTTTTGAGTTCATTGATGGTTTCCGAGGCTTGGCGGATTTCCTGGTCGCTCGCGGAGTGGCCGGTGATCTCGGCCAGCCGTCCCCGGATCCTTCCCAACTCCTCTTTTAAATACTTGGCCGCGGCCTCGCTGTCCCGCAGCCGGGGCGGCCGGAAGCTCTCGACATATTTGATCCGGCCCAGGTCTTTCACCACCAGGTCCAGCGCGCGCATGGCGTCGCAGGTATGGGGAAAGATGAGCGCCGCCACAAAATCCAGTTCCCCGCGCGTGATCTGTTCGAGCAGGCTCCGCGAATAGGAGCAGGCAAAGCTCTGAAAATGGGCGTCCGCCCGGGAAAAAGGAATTCCCGCGCCGAGCAGGGCCAAAGGCAAAGCGCCCGCGGCCAGGATCAATTCCTCCGGACCGTCCGGGATCGCCCAGCCGATCACCTTGCCCCCGGTTTTCTTTTTCCAGTCCTCCGCAACCGCCTGGGGATTTTTCTCGATCGCCTCGAATTTATCCATCCATTTCTTTTCCATTTTGCCACCCGTCATGTTTAATGTATAGACCTGCCCCCTATCACTCGGTCCAGCGGTTGATGAGCTCCACCCCGTGTTGGGCGTCCTCGCCGTAACCGTCCGCGCCGATCTTATCTGAATACTCTTTTCTTACGGGCGCTCCGCCGATGATAACCTTTACTTTATCCCGAAGCTCTGCTTCTTTAAGGGACTGAATTACTTTCTCCATTTCCGGCATAGTGGTGGTAAGCAGGGTGCTCATAGCCAAGATTGGCGCCTGCTCTTTTTTAACTGCATCA
>CAIUDS010000165.1 GCA_903897985.1 uncultured delta proteobacterium | reverse complement strand
CCATTTCCGCGCCAACTCCGGGCTAGCCCTCAACGCATAAACCGCCTTGGCCAACTTGATCGCATCCTGCCAGACCGGAACCTCTTCAAAACGGTTATAGCGCATAGTTCCCCCAATTTCTCAAACGATCGAAATAGCGATGCCCTGTTTAAACATCTCTTCTTCATTTTCATGCCAGGTGCCTGAAATATATATGTCCAATGTTCTCTTGAATGGCCTTAGATTTTTTCCGGAGATTGATAACAATAATTTGTACTTGCCCGGAAGCAGTAGATGTTTTTTACTGAACGGTTTTTTCTCTAAGGCTAGGCTCAAAAGCGTTTGATTCTGCGCGCGACCTTGACCATTATTCTCCATCTCAAACTCCAAATGATGAGCGGGGTTACTTCTGATGGGTGGCTTGATGATGTAGCCCAGGTCGCAATACCGATGACTCCCGTTTTTTGGCAACTCTTGGATATGCGCTTGGCCGATATTGGACCAAAGAAGCCTCATCGGCTCAAAAGCGCTTACTTGAAGCAATTTATCGTCATTTTCGTATTGGCAAAGATTTTCTGCGAAAATTTCCACGCCCTCTGCATTTGATTTTCCCTGATTAACAACTCGCAAACGAAAAAAAATAACATGGGGCATCCATTATGGTTTGGCCGGTCTTAGGATGAAAAACTCTCAAGACGGTTTTAATAGAACAAGGAGGTTTCATCTCGATTTCGATATCCAACTTGGGTTGATAGAGCCAGTTTAGGATTTGATCTTTAAATGCAGCGATAAGGGCTACAATGAGCGCTAAAAAGGTGATCAGAGGTGCGATTACCGCAGCCAGCGATTTTAGGCATTCAAGCCCCGTTTGATTGCAAAAATTTATATCCATTAATTATTTTAACTATCATAAACAAACAGGGCTGTCAAGCAATGGTGCGGCGATTTGGTTTTTATCTGTAATCTGTAATGGCTCGGTTCATGCCTTTTTGAACAGAAGGCCATCGCGGTCGGCATCCACCTTGATGGTGTCGCCTTCCAGATACTTGCCGCGCAAGATTTCCTGCGCCAGCGAGTCGAGCAGGTCCTTTTCGATCACGCGCTTCAAGGGTCTCGCTCCGAACTGCGGGTCATAGCCCTTGTCCGCGAGGTATTGCTTGGCCTTGTCCGTGAGGACGATATTGAGTTTCCGCTCGGCCAGGCGCGCGATGAGGCGCTGAAGCTGGATGTCCACGATCTTTAAAATCTGTTCCTTGCCCAGACTGCGGAAGATGATGATGTCGTCAACGCGGTTCAGGAACTCGGGCTTGAAGTGGAGCCGCATCTGTTCCATCACCTGGCCGCGCACCTGCTCGTAGTTCGCGTCGTTGACCTGCGAGATGAACTCGGTCGCGATGTTGCTGGTCATGATGATCACGGTGTTCTTGAAGTCCACCGTGCGGCCGTGGCCGTCGGTGAGCCTGCCGTCGTCAAGGATCTGGAGCAGGACATTGAACACCTCCGGATGCGCCTTTTCGATCTCGTCGAACAGGACCACCGAATACGGCCGCCGTCTCACCGACTCGGTCAATTGTCCGCCTTCCTCGTAACCCACATAGCCCGGGGGCGCGCCGATCAGCCGCGAGACCGTGTGCTTCTCCATGTATTCGCTCATGTCAATCCGGACCATGCTCTGCTCGTCGTCGAACAAGAACTCGGCGAGCGCCCGCGCGGTCTCGGTCTTGCCCACGCCGGTGGGGCCGAGAAAGATGAAACTGCCGATGGGCTTGTTCGGATCGCTCAGTCCGCTCCGGCTCCGGCGCACCGCGTTCGCAACCGCCTGCAGCGCCGGGTCCTGCCCAACCACCCGCAATCCCATCCGGTCCTCCATCTTGAGCAGCTTCTGCATCTCGCCTTCCATCATCCGCGACACCGGGATGCCCGTCCATTTCGAAACGATCTCCGCAACATCCTCCGAGTCAACCTCTTCCTTCAACATCCGCTTGCCCTTTTGGACCTTGGCCAGCTTGTCATTCGCCGCTTTCAGTTTCTTCTCCAACTCCGGGATTCTTCCGAACCGGATCTCCGCCACCTTATTCAGATCCCCCTGCCGCTCCAGTTGCGCCTCCTCGATATGGAGCCGCTCAAGCTCTTCCTTTAATTTCCGCATCTCCACGATGGCTTCTTTTTCTTTCGTCCAAATCGCTTTCAAGCCGTCCGCTTTTTCCCTCAATTCCGCCAGCTCTTTTTCCAGCCCGGCCAGCCGTTCCTTGCTCGCCGCATCCTTTTCCTTCTTCAAAGCCTCGCGCTCAATCTCGAGCTGGATGCGCCGCCGCTCGAGTTCGTCAATCTCCTCGGGCATGGAGTCCATCTCGATCCGGAGCTTGCTCATGGCCTCGTCCATCAGGTCAATGGCCTTGTCCGGAAGGAACCGGTCGGTGATGTAACGGTGCGAGAGCACGGCCGCGCTCACGAGCGCCGAGTCCGTGATTTTCACGCCGTGGTGGATCTCGTATTTCTCCTTCAGCCCCCGCAATATCGAAATGGTGTCTTCCACCGTGGGCTCGCCCACATAGACCTGCTGGAACCGCCGCTCCAGCGCCGCGTCCTTTTCGATGCGCTTGCGAAATTCGTCCAAAGTGGTCGCGCCGATGCAGCGCAACTCTCCGCGGGCGAGCATGGGCTTGAGCATGTTGCTGGCGTCAATGGCGCCCTCGGCCGCGCCCGCGCCGACAATGGTGTGCAGCTCGTCAATGAACATGATGATCTCGCCATTGCTCTCCGTGATCTCGCGCAAAACGGCTTTGAGCCGGTCCTCGAATTCTCCGCGGTATTTGGTCCCGGCCACCAGCGCGCCCAGGTCCAGGCCGACCAGCTTCTTGTTCTTGAGGCTCTCCGGCACATCACCCGACACAATCCTCTGCGCCAGCCCTTCCACGATCGCGGTCTTGCCCACGCCAGGCTCTCCGATCAGGACCGGGTTGTTCTTGGTCCGGCGCGAGAGCACCTGCATCACCCGCCGGATCTCGTCGTCGCGTCCGATCACCGGATCGAGTTTGCCCTTTTGCGCGAGCTCGGTCAGGTCGCGGCCGTATTGCTTGAGCGCCTGGTATTTCTGCTCCGGGTTCGGGTCGGTGATGCGCTGGCTGCCCCGGATCTCGACCAGGGCCGAGAGGATTTTGTCGCGGCTCGCGCCCTGCATGTTCAGGACCATGCCGGCATCGCCCTTGTCCGCGGTCAGGGCGAGCAGGATATGCTCGGCGCTCACATACTGGTCTTGCATCTTCTCCGCCTCGGCCTGGGCCTGTTCGAGGATCTGGTTCAGGCGCGGGGTGATATAAACCTGGTCCGAGCTGATGCCCTTGACCTTGGGGACCTTGTCCAACACGCGGTTCAAGTCCTGCTCGACCGCCTCGGGCCGGCTGCCCAGTTTTTCCAGGATACTCCGAGTCAGGCTGTTGTCCTGCGACAGCATGGCCAGGAGCAAATGCTCGGCGTCTATCTGCTGATGCGACCGCTCCATCGCCAGCTTGCTCGCGGCCTGCACCGCTTCCTGGCTCATCACCGTAAACTTGTCCATCCGGATCATTGCTCAACGCTCCTTCTAATTGCGCAATTTAAATTTAAGCATTCCTTTTGGGGGACGCAACTATTCTTAACCATGAACCAGTGTGAAGGTCGATATTAAAGATTTGCAGCAGATCAGATGGCAAATTGTTATTCGGTGTAGATCATAGGTTTTGAGTTCCGAGCTATCTCGGATAATACCGACAGTTGATGGGCGTTCATCAGCCTATTCTTAAGGCTTGGAGACAAGACATGCATTATCCTAATCTTTGCCCCATGTCCGACCATAAGCGAACCCAATTGGCGCCAGCCGTTGAAGGCCAGCCGGCCTTTCATTGCTCTGGTAAAGGTATTGGCGAGGATATCCACCAGTTGCAGCCCTGGATTGTCTGCGGAATCGCCAAACGAAAAATTTTCTCTAATAATGCGGCCGATATCTATTATTTTATCCGTCCCTTCTTCAAATTTTTCCAAATGCCTTTTCCATTTCTTAAATTTTAATGCCTCTTTAGGGTCCATATAAAACCTTTTAAAATATGCATAACTCCCTTCTTTGATGAGATTGATATTCTCAGCATTGTCGGCTTCCATATACGGCCCAATTAGGTTCCTCCAAATTTTTTCATAGCAGGGTGTTGAAAAATTCCCTATTCTTCCTGTTTTTTCTCCTTCGACCATGTTTCAACTAGACTTCAGACCATTTGCGCTTGCTTTATTTCGGTCAACTCATTCAATTTTCTCTT
>CAIUDS010000164.1 GCA_903897985.1 uncultured delta proteobacterium | reverse complement strand
CAAGTGCAGTCCTGCGGGCAGGTCGAGTAATTCTCCCTGGAATCGCAGATGTCATTTCCACAAGTGCAGTCCTGCGGGCACGAAACCCAATTTTCATAATCAGTATTGCAAATAGAGTCCGGGCAAAGACCGGGACAATCCTGGGGACAGACATCCACACTCTCTCCAGCCGAATATTTACAAACGATATCTCCGCAATATAAGGTGCAATCCTGTGGACAGCTATCCGCATCCTCGCCATGAAAATAATTGCAGACAAAATCACCGCAAATTCCGGGACAATGCCCAAAGCCGAGCACATCGGTCGGAACCTCGCTATAACCCACATACCCATTCCCGAGTTGGCCAGATCCGCCCGCCCCCCAGCATTCCACCACTCCGGCGGAGCTGCGAGCGCAGGAATGAGAACCGCCGGCGGAAACCGAAGCCCAATTGGTTCCCGCGGAGAACTCCCGGGTTGGAACCTTTTTATCCGAAATGGTGCCGTCTCCCAATTGTCCGGCGCTGTTGTATCCCCAACACCACAAAGTTCCATCAGTCTTGGTGGCGCAGGTGTGATTACCGCCAGCAGAGATCGAGCTTACTCCTGAAGCAAGGCCGGAGACATTGGTCGGAACTTTTTTATCGCCGGTCGTCCCGTCCCCGAGTTGGCCATATTGGTTATCGCCCCAGCATTTGGCCGCTCCGCCGGAAGCAATGGCGCAGGTATGACCGGCGCCGGCGGAGATGGCGCTCACTCCCGAGGAAAGACCGGAGACATTAGTCGGAACATTTTTATTAACGGTCGTCCCATCCCCGAGTTGGCCATATTCGTTATCGCCCCAGCATTTGGCCGCTCCGCCGGAGGCAAGGGCGCAGGTGTGAGCGCCACCGGCGGAGATTGCGCTCACTCCCGAGGAAAGCCCGAAGACATCAACCGGGGTGCGTTTAAAAGCATTTGTCCCATCCCCGAGCTGACCAGCCCAGTTCTCTCCCCAGCATTTAACCGCTCCGGCAACAATGGTAAGGGCGCAACTGTGACCATAGTCATTGAAGGACATATACCCGCCACCGGCGGAGATTGCAATTACTCCGAAAGACAGGCCATCAACATCCACGGGAATATTGCTCATGCCATTATAGGTGCCGTCCCCAAGTTGACCGGTATAATTATCCCCCCAGCACTTTACCCCACCGGCAGAGGTAAGAGCACAGGTATGAACATACCCAGCCGAGATCGCGCTGATTCCTGAAGATAAACCATAGACATCTACAGGAAAATCGCGCTGCCAAAGCCAGTTCCCATCTCCGATTTCACCAAAGTCGTTCAATCCCCAGCATTCAGCCGCGCCGGAAGAGGTTATCGCACAGGTATGAAGGTTTCCAGTTGAGACCGTGATAGCGCTCAATCCACAATCCGGAGGAGTGGCATCCACAAAAATGTCGCTGGAATCTTTAACGGCATTATAGGAAGTCGCGCTCACCGTGTCAGCGCACTCAACTCCGGGCGCAGAATAGATGCAGGTGCCGGTGTTGATGGCACCGCAACCGGTTTTGTCTGCCAAAGTGATATCCGGATTCGCGCATAAGGCCTCAGAGCAAACATCCGGTCCCCAGGTGACCGTGCCGCGGAATTGAAAATTCTCGCTTGGATTGATGTAAAGCGGCCCATCCGGCTTGAGGCTGACCGCGGTGATGCTGTCGTCATTGGTGCAGGAGTAAGTGTCATCCGGGTCCGCGCCGGTGTCCTTGGGCGAGGTAATATTGCAGGTCCAGTTGCTCCGGTCGCAATTAAGCTCGGCGCAGACGCCGTTGGTTCCGCTCTTACTGCAATGGGCGCCGCTGACCAAGGCATCCGTATTTCCATTATCATTAGTATCATTGCAGGCGCCGTTTTCGCTCCAGTCGTATTGACATCCTAAAGCCGTAGTAGAAGTTCCTTCTCCCGCGCTCACAATGGAGCAATTGAGAGCGACGATGGTGTCGCCATCATCCTGACCGGTGAAGGTGTCGGTGCCTGCGGTCTTGGCGGACCCGATCGTGCAGGTGGTATTATCGTTTCCGCATAGTTCCGCCCGGCAGCCGTATCCGCCGGTTCCCTTACTGCAAGCCGTTCCCGAGACCGTCGCGTCAGTATTGGCAATATCATTGCTATCATCGCAGTTGCCGCCTTCGCTCCAGGAATAGAGACATCCCAAAGTAGTGCAGTTAGTGGCAGGAGTCGTAATCAGTCCCTCGGTATCCGCGGTTATTGAGCAGACGATTCCGGTACTGGTATCGCCGTCGTCATTACAGAGGAAGGTGTCGGTTCCCGCGGTCTTGGTGGAACT
>CAIUDS010000163.1 GCA_903897985.1 uncultured delta proteobacterium | reverse complement strand
GTTCAGGCCCACGATCCCGAGTTTGGCCGCGCCGTAGTTGGCCTGGCCGGCGTTCCCGAGCAGGCCGGAGGTGGAGGTGGTGTTCACGATCGCGCCCCCCTGCTCCTTATGTTCGCGGAAATAGCGGGCCGCGGCGCGCGCGGTCATGAAGTGTCCGCGCATATGGACCTTGATCACCGAGTCCCATTCCCCGTCTTCCATGTTGAAGCTCATCTTGTCGCGCAGGATCCCGGCGTTGTTGACCAGGCCGTCGAACCGTCCCCACTTGTCCACACCGGCCTTGATCAGACTTTCGCCGCCCGCGGTCTCCGAGATGTCCTCGTAATGCCCGACCGCGTCGCCGCCCATGGCTTTGATCTCCGCCACCACATTGTCTGCAACCTTGCTGTCCTTGCCGCTTCCGTCCCGCGCGCCGCCCAAGTCATTGATCACAACCTTGGCGCCTTCCTTCGCGCACAACAGCGCCTCTTCCCGGCCGATGCCCGCGCCCGATCCGGTAACTGCAACAACTTTCCCTTCAAGAAGTCCCATAATAACCCTCCTTTTTTAATAAGATTTTAAAATTTTAATAAAGACCTTGCCCCCGGTGCGTACTCAATCTAGCCAATCCCGTTTTGCTTGTCAAGAAAAAAAGGGCTTGTTTTTCCAGATGGCTTTGATAATATTTTTGAGCCGCGCAGAGAAAACAGTGCAAGATTATAAGTTGATAAGAAATACCGCTCAGCGGCATCTTTGCGTTCCTGGTTTATGGCTTTAGCCGGAAACAAAAAAACCAGAAGCGGGAAACCATGAGCTTTACGGTCGGATCAGGCGGTAGATGGCCCCGATTACAAACAGCCCGAGCAGGGCATACACCAGCCAGACCATCCACTTGACCGGCTGCTCGGCCCCGCACTGAGGGCAGGTCTGGTCCGCGTTCTTAATTTCCGTTCCGCACTCGACGCATTTTTGGGTTTCCATTTTTTACCCGCCTCGCTCAATTATTCTCGGGGACTTTGGCCCCCCCGGTCCATTCCTTGCGTTTCTCCTCGACCTCCTGCCAGTTGCGCTCGAGCTCCCGGATGAAAATATCCACCAGGCTAGGATCAAACTGGGTGCTCGCGCACCGCCTCAGTTCCTTGATGGCGTCCTTCTGATCCATGGCCTTGCGGTAGGGCCGGTCGGAGGTCATGGCGTCATAGGTGTCGGCGATGGCCAGGATCCTGGCCCCGAGCGGGATGAGCGACCCCTTGATTTTATCGGGGTATCCGGTGCCGTCGTAATTTTCGTGGTGATGATAAACCAGGGGCACGATCTCTTTGAGGAAATGGATTTGTTCGATTATTTGTTTGGCCATGATGGTATGGTCCTTGAACATTTCGTGCTCCTCCCTGGTGATCTTGCCGGGCTTGTTGAGGGCCTCGAGGCGGATGCCGATCTTGCCGATGTCATGGAGCAGGCCGGCCCATTCGATTTTTTCCAAATCGGGGGGGGACAGCTTGATGGCCTTTCCGATCAGGAGCGCGTATTCGGTTACGCGGCGGGAATGGCCGGAGGTGTATTTGTCCTTGGCTTCGAGGGCGGTGACCAGACCCTCGATGGTCTCGCGGAAGGTCCGGCTGAGGTTCTGGTAGAGACGGGCGTTCTCGATGGCCTGGGCGGCGCGGTCGGCCAGGATGACCAGGAGCTTGGCCTGACCCTCGCTGAAGTGATAGTTCTGGCGGTAGCTATAGACATCCACCGACCCGATCACCTTGTCCTTGATCTTGATGGGCACGATCAAAAGGCTGGAAAGCCCGCGGCGCCCGGGCAGGCGCTTGAAAAACCTCCGGAGTTGCGCGGTCGGAATGATCAAGTAGGGCTTGTTTTCCAGGCGCTCGAGTAGTTGCTCCTGATCAATGTTGCCGACCCCCTCGGGCGCGTCCGGGCCGGGATCCGGATAGATGAACTGCTCGGTGAGCCGGGCCTCGAACTCTTCCGGTTGCTCGAGCAGGATGGACACGATATCCGCGTCCAATTCCTTGGCCGCGGCGTCGGCGATGGCCCGGAGCACATTCTCCAAGTTCAGGCTCTGGTTGACCGCCTCGGAGAGCTCATACAGGTTCATCACTTCCTTGAGCCGGATGTTCTCGTGCTCAAGCCGCAGTTGGATAAAGGCGCGGTTGATCACATTCAGGAGTTCTTCCATCTTGAAGGGCTTGGTGATGTAATCAAAGGCGCCCAGCTTGATCGCCTCCACCGCGGTGTCCACCGTGCCGTAGCCGGTCATGATGATCACGATGATGTCGAGCTTGCGTCTCTTGACTTCCTTTAACAGGTCTATGCCGGTGATGCCCGGCATCTTCATGTCGCTGAGCACAATGTCATAATGCTTGTTGGTGAGTTCCTCGAGCGCGGCTTCCACCGAGCATACCGAGTTGACCACGAAGTTTTCGTTGGCCAGGAAATCCCCCAGCACATCCCGGATGATCTGCTCATCGTCTATGACCAGAATCCGGTTGCTTTCCTGGCTGATGATATATTCCATTACGCCTATTATACTAGCAAATCCCCGTCATAATAGTCAACTTATCCTTGAAAGTCCGGAGTTCGGCAAAGGCAAATCCCAAAATCCCGGTTCCCGCCCGCGTCATGGGGGGGCGACAAGAAGCTTTTTTTTGTTTGCTTTTTGCAATCGGATTATGTAAAATAACCTCGGCAATGGGCAAGAAGCCAGGAAAGCTGATCCTGATCGCGGATGATGCGCTCCCTTTACGAGTGATGCTGGGCGAAGTTCTTGCCGGAGCCGGTTATGAGGTGCTCACCGCGGGGGATGGGGTCGAGACCTGGGAGCTGATCAACTCGCGGTTCTCGGAACTGGACTTGGTGGTGCTGGACCTGCTTATGCCCAAGATGAGCGGGCTCGAAGTGCTGTCCCGGCTCCAGCAAGAGTTGCCGCACAAGAAATTTATGGTCTTGATTTTGAGCGGGATTTTCAAGAGTGACAAGGAAATCCTCAAACTGAAAGAACTGGGCGCC
>CAIUDS010000162.1 GCA_903897985.1 uncultured delta proteobacterium | reverse complement strand
CTGGCTCGGTTTTCAGGAAGGCGTGGTCAGGTCCGGGAGCTATCTGCTGGAAAACCGCAACCTGGTCAGCCGCGTCAAATTTCCCGTTCACATATTGCCCGCGGTGCCCGTGCTCAGCGGATTTCTCGGACAACTCATCGGGTTCCTCATCCTCATCATCTGGGCCGGAAGCAAAGGCAAAATTTATCTCCCCAACCTTTTGTTCCTTCCCATATGGATGATCCTCCAACTCGGCCTCGGGCTGGGACTCGCATACTTTTTATCCGCCCTCGGCGTCTGGGTGAGGGACATCATCCAACTGGTCCCGGTCCTGCTTATGGTCTGGATGTATGGAACCCCGATTTTTTATCCGGCAAACCTGGTGCCGGAAAAATTCGCCGCGGTGATCTGGTTGAACCCGCTCGCGCACCTGGTCGAGGCCTACCGCCGGCTGCTCTTGGAAGGGGGCTTCCCGGACCTGCGCTCGACTCTCTATCTGGCCGGCGCGGCCTGTTTAAGCCTCGTGATCGGCGGTTGGACTTTTGCGCGGCTCCGGAAAGGAATTGCGGACCGGATCTAAAATGATGGTCATCATAAAAAATCTGAGCAAGACCTTCAAGGTCTACCAAAGGCCCCGGCACTGGCTTTACGAAAAATTGAGCCTGGGCGCGCGGACTTTCTCCAAGCAAGTGCTCGCGCTCAAGGACCTGAGCCTGGAAATGAAAAAGGGGGAGTGCCTGGGGATCATCGGCAAGAACGGCGCGGGCAAGTCGTCGCTGCTTCGGATCGTGGCCGGGATCAGCCCGGCCAGTTCGGGCTCGGTCGAGATCGGGGGGAAGGCGGCCTCGCTGCTCGAGCTGGGGAGCGGGTTCCATCCCGAATTCACCGGCCGCGAGAACCTCCGGCTCAACGGCATGATCGCGGGCTTCGAGGCGCAGGAGCTTGAGCGCAAAGTCGAGGACATGCTTGAATTTTCCGAGCTGGGGGAATTCAGCGAGCTCCCGGTCCGGACCTATTCGGATGGAATGTATCTCCGGCTCGGTTTTTCCCTGGCCCAGGCCCTCGCGCCCGACCTGTTCCTCATTGACGAGGCCCTGGCCGTGGGCGACGAATACTTCCGCTCCAAATGCCTGCGTCGCATGCTCGAGTTCAAGGAGCAGGGCGTGGCCATGATGATCGCGTCGCATGACCTGACCATGGTGCGCGGACTATGCGACCGCGCGGCTTATCTCGAGAAAGGCGAACTGCGGAAAATCGGTCCGGCCGGCGAGGTCATCGAATCGTATCTTGACGAAATCTATCGGGAAGCGATAGGCTCGGTCAAAATCAAACCCGAGGGGGAGTGGAAGCGGAGAGGGAGCGGCGAGGCAAAAATTGTCGCGGTCCGGATGCGGAACGGGCAGGGTCGGGAGGCCGCGATTTTCCGGACGGGCGAGCCGATTGAAATCGAGTTTAGCTACCGGGCGGAGAGCGAAATCAAGGAGCCGCTGTTCGGCGTCAATATTTTTCGGAGCGACGGCGTGCTGGTCCTGAGCACCAACCAGGAATGCGCCGCGGGGCCGGAGGATGAATTCAGCCGCAGGGTGGAAAACGAACTGGCGGGTCCCATTCCCGCGGGCCGCTCCGGTGTGGTAAAATACCAATTTCAGAACCCGCTCCTGCCCGGCCGGTATCAACTATCGGTGAATATTTTTTCGGGCAAGAGCGGGGCCGCTCTGGCGGTGGATGAGGTTTTCGATGTGGTCCGGTTTGAAATCGGGCCGGGCAAAATAATAGACCGCGGGGTTTTTGTCAACCCCTGCGTCTGGAAGATCGGGTGAACCTTATGCCGGGAAAGATCAAGAAAACCCTTTCGGAAAAGCGGAGCGCGAACCTGGCCGGCGCGATCCAGAACTGGAACGCGGGCGTGACCCGGGTCTCGCATTTTCCGCTCGCGCTTTATCTCGAGCCGACCAGCGCCTGCAACCTGGCCTGTCCCATGTGCCCGGTGGCCATGGGCGTGCGCGACTACCAATACGAGGAAAAATTCCTGGACCTCAGCCTGGTCGAGGCCATGGCCGAGCCGCTTTCCTATGCGCTCCGATGTTTCATGAGCGGCGGCGGAGAGCCGTTCCTCCATCCCTACTTCATCAGTTTGCTCGAACTGGTCCGGAGCTACGAGCCGGAAATCATTTTTAACACCAACGGCACCCTGATCACGCCCGAAATCGCCCTGCACCTGGTCAAGCTTTCCATCAACACCATCTCCTTTTCCATTGACGCCACGAGTCCGGAAAAATACCGCGCCATCCGCAAAGGCGCCGAACTCAGCCAGGCGCTCGAGGGGATCATCCTGATCCAGGACCAGAAACGAAAGCTCGGAGTGGACAAGCCTTATCTCAATATGCAGTTCACCCTGATGAAGGAAAACCGGGACGAGTTGTTCGGGCTGGTCCAGTTCGCATACACCCTCGGGATCAATCACCTCGTGATCGAGCCGCTCTCCCCCATTTTCAGTTTCGACCCGGCCTACCAGGAATTTTTTCAGAATAATTATGTCCCGTGCGATGAGGACCTGCTCAAGACCCTCAAGAAACTCGCGGGGCAGGCCAAGGGCCGCATGGTTTTTTCCAGCCACTACCTGGAGGAGCTCACGGCGCCGCCGCGGTGCGCGCAGCCTTGGATCAATTTCGGGGTGAGGACCGACGGAAGGGTTTTTCTCTGCTGCGGCACGCCGGACAAAATGGGCTCGCTCAAGGAGAGTGATTTCTCCTCGATTTGGAACGGGCCGGTCTATCAGAAATTCCGGTCCGAGATCGTTGCGGGCCGCTATCCCGCGGCCTGCTCGCGCTGCCTGGCCGAGGCGCGCAGCCCCTGGTTCAACCTGGATTTGATGGGACAATAAATGGGTTTGCTCGCCAGCGTCATCATTCCCGTCCTCAATGAAGAAAAAAATCTCGGGTCCTGCCTGGAAGCGGTCTTCTCCCAGCAGACCGGTTTCGAGTTCGAGGTCTTGGTGGTGGATTCCGGCTCGCAAGACCGCACCCGGCAAATCGCGCGCGAGTTCGCCAAGGACCATCCGCTCCGCCTGCTCGAGGTCAAAGCCGCTGAATTCGGCCACGGCCGGACCCGCCAATTCGCCTCCGAACAGGCGCATGGCGAATTCCTGATTTACCTGGTCGCGGACGCCCGCCCGGCTGACAACCGCTGGCTCCGGAAGCTGGTGGAGGCCGCCCAAAAGGACGACCGGATCGCGGGGGGTTATGGCCGCCAGGTCCCGCGCCAAGCCGCGGGTCTGCTCGAAAAAATTCGGTTGAAGAAAAGAAAAGTCTCGAGTGCGGAGCCGGCCGAGGCCGAGCTGAAAAAGGCCGAAGATTACTGGCTGATGGACCCGCTCGACCGGATCGCCTTTTGCGATTTTGACGATGTGAGTTCGCTGCGCAAGAAATCCGCGCTCGAAAAAATTCCGATCCCGGACGCGGCCTGGGCCGAAGACCTGGTCTGGAGCCGAGACTGCCTGCTGCAAGGCTGGAAGATTGTGTTCGAGCCCGAGTCAGTGGCCGAGCATTCGCATTCAGAAAGCGGCCGCTATCTCTTCCGCCGGGGCTGGGTGGACCAGAAGGCCGCGGCCAAATATTTCGGCCAGGTTTATTACCCCGGCCTCGGCCAGGCCCTCGCGGGATTCTTTTACAGCGTCCGTCAAATGCTCAAGGACCTGATGGCCGAGCCCGCGGGTTTTGCCGAGAAGGCCGTTGCCATGCTCAAGGCCCCCTCGATTTGCGGGTTCGAGGTCCTGGGCAGGTATTTGGCGGCGCTCGAGCCTTGGCCGTCAGCCGGTCTTGACTTGGTTAAACTATTTTCTCGGGCCGAGCTTTTTCCGAAGAACGCCCGCGAGCGGGTGGCCCTAACCGCCTTTGCCCTGGGCGATTGTCACCAAAAGGTGATTCTGGCCCAACCTTTGGCCATAATAAATTATAAGGTGAAGGCGAGGAAAAATTCCGAACTCCGGTTCGGGATCGGGATCAAGCCCGAGGCGTTCAAGGTCCGGACCGAGCCGGTTGACTTCATGGTCGCGATAGACCAGGAGCCCGTTTTCCGGCAACGGCTGGAAATGAA
The DNA here is from genome assembly GCA_903897985.1 of uncultured delta proteobacterium. Taxonomy (GTDB): domain Bacteria; phylum RBG-13-61-14; class RBG-13-61-14; order RBG-13-61-14; family DRUE01; genus CAIYYW01. Next base: position 3,047 of record CAIUDS010000162.1, on the reverse strand, counting down.
TGCGGAGAACCTGAAAGGATGGAAAGAATTCTCTATTTCGCTTGAACCCTGGAAGGGCCGGGAGGTCAAGCTCAGCCTGGTTACGGCTTCTGCGGACGAAAAACATGGCTGGGCCGGCTGGGCCGCGCCCAGGATCGTATTCCGGGATGAGCGGCCGGGCTTCAGTTGGAAAAGTTTCCTGGCGCGCAGGGCGGAGCGGTTCGCAAATCCGGCGCAGTTCCGCCATCCCTGAAAATCTTGAGGAGGTCGAGGAATGAAGGAGTGCAAGGAAGAAAAAAATCTCAAGGGCTGCAATTGCACCTATGAGCCGTGTCCGCGCAAGGGCGTCTGTTGCGAATGTTTGCGTTATCATTTGCGCATGAACGAGCTCCCGGCGTGCTGCTTCACCAAGGCCGGCGAGGCCACCTATGACCGGAGCTTCGTATGCTTTGCCAAGCATCATATTTAAGAGGGCAATGCAAAGCTGATGCGCGTTCTTTTCATATATCCTGATTTCGGCAGCTTCCTGCCCCGCCACTTCCAGCACGGGATCGGATATTTATCCGCGGCGCTCAAAAAGGCCGGGCACCAGGCCGCTTTGTTTTATCTCTCCGAGGCCTGGTCCGAGGAAAAACTGATTTTTGACACCAGACGGTTTGACCCGGGATTGATCGCTCTGAGCGGCACCACCCACCAGTTCCCCTATCTGAAAAAAATCGCCCGGGCTTTGAAACCGGCGCTACCCAAGGTTCCGATCATCTGCGGCGGGATCCATGCGTCCTTGGCGCCGGAGGAAGTGCTTTCGGAGCCGGAGCTGGACATGGTCTGCGTGGGCGAGGGCGAGAAGGCCGTGGTCCTACTGGCCGGTGCGCTCGAGCAGGGAAGGGACTATCAGGGAATTCAAAATCTTTGGGTGAAGACCGGGGGCTCGGTCCGGAAGAACCCGGTGTGCGCGCTGGTCGAGGACCTGGATGCGCTGCCGTTTGCGGACCGCGAACTTTTCGACTACCAGAAAATATTGGATGGGGACGGCGAGCGGCTGAGCCTTTTGATCGGACGCGGCTGCCCGTTTGACTGCGCCTATTGCGCGAACTCGGGCAAGCGCGCGCTTTACCGGGACTCGGGGAAATATGTCCGGCTCCGCAGCGTAAGGAATGTGCTGGACGAAATCGAACAGTGCGCGAAAAAATACCGCATCCGCTCGCTCGATTTCAACGATGACATTTTCACCCTCAACCGCAAATGGCTCGAGGAATTTTTCGAGAGTTACCCCCGGCGCTTTCAATACTCGTTCCGGATCAATGTCCACGCCGGCACGGTGGACCGCGAGATTTTTCAGAAGCTCGCCGGGGTCGGCTGCGAGATGGTCCGGATCGGGGTCGAGAGCGGGTCCGAGCGGGTGCGCCGGGAGCTCATGAACCGCCGGGTAAGCGACCGGGAAATCCTCGAATCCTTTCAAGGGGCCGAAGCCGCGGGGATCAAGACCTGGTCGTTCAACATGGTCGGGCTTCCGGGCGAGGGGCCGGAGGACGTCCTGGCGACTTATAATTTGAACCGCGCCCTCTGCCCGGACCACATGCAGGTGAGCGTTTTCAATCCCTATCCCGGGACCCGGCTTTATGAAGTTTGCCGGGAAAAAGGTTATCTTAAAGGTGAGGTGGTGGACGGATATTTTGTGCCGGAAAGCGTGTTGGCGTTCAGTTCGCTTTCCGCCGCGGAGATTCATAACTGGCACCAGCGCCTGGTTCGGCTCGGCGAATTCTGCCGGAACCGCAAGGCGCTTAAGCGGAAATTCTTGGGCCGCAAGGTCCTGTTCGATCTGATTGACGGGATGGACCGGGCGGAAAAGGAAACGCCGGTGCCGGATTATTACGGCGAGGAATATATTATCATATACGAAGAGGAACAGAGAGCCTTGATTATGCATCCGCCCTGCCGGATCCGGTTCGAGCTTTCGGCGGCGGCGCCGGCGAGTTTCAATTTCGGGATCATGATGCACCCGGGCATTTACGAAAAAGGGGACCCGGGCGGGGTGATTTTCGAGGTAAGGGCGGGGAGGACCGCGAACGCTTTGGAGGAACTGTTCCACCGCCGGCTCGACGCCAAGGCCAAAAAGGAGGACCGGGGATTTTTTGAGTTCGAGTTGGATCTTGCCGGACTCACGCCGGGAGAACTGGTGCTCGAACTGGAGACCAGGGCCGCGGTCCCGGAGAAGAACCGGTTTAACACCGCGGGTTTTTTGAACCCGCTGGTTTTGAACAGGAGTTGAAAGGCCGAGAGGTTGAGTTGTTCAGCAAAGAGTCCATAGATTATTTACGCCAGGCGGTTAAACAGGGACAGGTCAGCCAGGGTCCGGTGGACCTGCAAATCCTGCCCACCACCCGGTGCAATGCCGCGTGCGTTTTCTGCCCGCCCCACTTGGTGAGCAAAGCGGGCAGCGAAAAGTTCGCGCCCCGATGGCTGCAACCGGAAACCGATATGAACTTCGGAATCCTGGACCGGCTGATGGATGACCTCTATCGCATGGGCGGGCTCAAGCGCATCCATATCACCGGCGGCGAACCGCTCCTGTATCAAAGGATCATGACCGTGATTTTCCTGCTCCGCCGGACCTTCCCCGCGGCCGAAATCGCCCTGGTCACCAACGGACTCCTGCTCGAAAAATTCGCCGGAGCGCTTGCGGCCTCGGGCCTCGACCGCATTTCCGTCAGCGTCAACGCCGGGTCCGAATCCGGCTTTGAAAAGCAAAGCGGGACGCCCGGCACCAACCTGGAAAAAATTTGCCAGGGCCTCAAGCTGCTCCGCAAGGAGCGCGACAAAAAATCCGGCGCCAAGCCTTATCTTTCCCTCACCCTGGTCCTGAACCGCTACAATTATCGGGAAGTGGAAGCGGCCCTGGATTTCGGAGCGAGCGCCGGCGCGGACGCGGTGAGCTACATCCCGCTCATGGAATTTGCCTTCCCCGGCGAGCCGGCGCGCGAGCTCGCGCTCGCTGAAAAGGAATTCGCGGATTTTTTGAAAGAGATCGAAAGCTTGCAGCCGCGGGCAAAGAAAAAGGGCATTTACAT
>CAIUDS010000161.1 GCA_903897985.1 uncultured delta proteobacterium | reverse complement strand
CTTCAAGGTCATCACCGACGAGAATGTCGCGCTCCAGGTCTTCAACCAGGGCGAGCTGGACACCGTGGGCCTTAACACCACCCAGTGGCTGAGACAGACCAATTCCCCCGAGTTCCTCAAAAGGGCCAACCGCATCTATTTCGATTACCCCCAATATGGTTATATCGGATGGAACCTGCGCCGGCCCCCGTTCGACGACAAGCGCGTCCGCACCGCCATGACCATGCTCCTTAACCGCGAGGCCATCCTTAAAAATATCTTCTACTGCCTGGGAAAGGTGGTCAGCGGACCCATGGACATCAACTCCCCATACTACGACCACTCGATCAAGCCGCTCCCGTTCGACCCGGCGCAGGCCAAGAAGCTGCTCGCCGAGGCCGGATGGACCGACCATGACGGCGACGGCATTCTCGATAAAAACGGCAAGCCCTTCAAATTCGAGTTCCTCGCTCCCGCCGGCAGCGAGGAGACCCAAAAGATCGCCACCATCTATAAAGAAGACCTGAAAAAGGCCGGCATTGAAATGCAAATCCGTTCCCTCGAATGGGCCGTGTTCCTCCAAAGTGTGCAGGACTGGTCCTTTGACGCCTGCACCCTCGGATGGGCGCTCGATCCCAATCCCGACGAATTCCAGATTTGGCATTCGTCCGTCGCCGATGTCAAGGGTTCCTCCAACCATGTCGGCTATAAAAACCCCGAAGTGGACAAGCTGATCGAACAGGCGCGTCAGGAATTCGACAAACAGAAACGGATCGAAATCAATAAAAAAATCCACCGTATCATCGCCGCCGACCAGCCCTATACCTTCATGTTCAACTTCAAGGAACTGATCGCGGTGGACAAGCGCATCCGCAATGTCGTCCCCTATCCGATCCGGCCCATCTTCAGATACACCGACTGGTTCGTCCCGACCCCGCTCCAGAAATACTCCGATGACAAGAAATAGCAGGGGCGCAGGCACTCCTGCCTGCGAACGATTAAAGCCGCTTAATCTCTGATCGAAGACCTGAGCCCCCAACTTGTCCCTTGCGCACGACAGGATCAAGGAATTTATTTGACATGAAACGGACATTGCCTATAATTAGTTAGCTAAAATTGTCGCGGAGTTGCGGGATGGCAAAAGAATCAAGGCAGAAAGCCAAAAAGCTTAAGAAGACCAGCCCCTCGAGGGCAAAGGAAGAGCAGTTAAAAATCGCCGCGGTCCCGGAAGATGCTCTGGTCCGGAAATATCAGGGTTTGGTTTTGATAGCTCTCCTGGTTCTGTCGCTTGCCCTTGCCTGGTTCCATCATTTTATTCAGGACGACGCGTTCATCTCTTTTATCTATTCCCGGAGCCTGGTTGAAGGCAATGGCCTTACCTGGTTTGGGAATTATGTTGAGGGATACACCAATTTTTTATGGGTTCTGTGGATCGCCCTGGGGATGGAGCTGAAAATTGATCCGATTGTCTGGTCTTATCTCGGGGGCTTTTTGTCTTATGCGGCCGTGATTTACTGCGCCTGGAAATTGTCATTCCTGATTTTCAATAATTACCTGCCGGCTATCTTGACCATAATCTTGCTTGCCCTTAATTACACCTTTTCGGCTTATGCCACCGGCGGCCTGGAAACCATGCTCCAAACCGCCCTGATCTGCGCGCCGGCATATTTTTTATATAAAATAATGATAAAAAACGAACCCCAAATTTCCTTTTGTATCTATCTTTCCCTGCTCTTTGCCGCCGCCACTATGACCCGGATGGATACCGCCTTGCCCTGCGCAATGATCGGGCTTTTTGCCTTATATGAAATATACCGGAGAAGATTAAGCGGCCGATTTTATCTTGCGCTCTGCGCTCCCTTTATAATTATTGTCGGCGGCTGGCTGGCGTGGAAATTAAATTATTATGGCCATATTTTACCTAATAGTTATTACGCAAAAATTGGCTTGAGGGTTTCATTTAATAAAAACGGTCTGGTTTTCTTATATCGCTTTTTTTCCTGGTATGGGCTCTGGCCATTTTTCGGATTGGGAATAATTATTTTATTTTTCAAGAAAGAAAAATCTGTGCCCGGTCGCAGGCTGATTCCCCTTCTGGTCGTGGTGGCGGTATGGTGTTTATATATAATTATAATTGGCGGAGACTTTATGGAATTCCGCTTTATGGTTCCGATTACGCCCTTCTTGTTCATTCTGCTCGCATATATCATTTATTATCTGATCGGGAAATTGTTGATCAAGTCTTGGCTGGCGGCGAGCTTGATCGCCATCGCCATCTTATCCGCGGCTTCAATTTATCATTCTCTGAACTTCAAATACATAACCAAAGACAAGTCGCTTGACAGCATCCCGGCCTTGAGCTCTTTTTATGGCAAATACGGGCCATTTGGCTGGGGCAGGATCGGAAACAGGTTGAAGGAGGATCTGGCGGGCACCGACGCGATTCTTGCCATGGATGCGGTGGGGGCTATTCCATTTTACAGCGGCTTAAAGACCATTGATATGTGGGGACTGAATGATCCCTACATTGCGAGATATGGACAGATAGCGCCCAAGCTTTATCTCCGGCCCGGGCATCGGCGCCGCGCCACTCTGGACTACCTCAAACAGCAAAAGGTTAATCTGATTATTGGGGGTCCGACAATTACTAGCGTGAAGATAAGAAATGCCGCATTAGCCTCTAAATTGATAAGCTGGGTCAGGAATAAGGTGATCCCCTTTGAATCTGCGCATGTCGGCGAAGCTACTTTTGTGGCAATGCCTATTCAAGATGGAAAATTTTTGCTGATGTGGTACCTGACCAGAACCGATCGAATAGATCGAGCCATATCGGAAAAAGGATGGCAGATAACCACCGTCAATGTGCCGGATGTTGTTCTTCTGAAATGATATTGAAGGAGCGCCTTCCCGCCGAAACAAGCCCAATTATCTGTTTTCCCGTTGCCTTAAACTCTCTGCGGCCGCCCTGTCCTGCAAAGCCTTGGCGAAGCAGGATGCGTCTTTGCGGCGAAAATTTATCAGTTCGCAGGCAAGGGTGCCTGCGCCCCTGATTACTTTTGCGTTCTTGGCTTCTTTGGGGTAAAAATGAGATGAGATGAGGAATTATCTGCTGCGGAGGCTGTTGTTCATGATTCCGACCATGCTCGGGATCACGCTGGTGACATTCCTGATCATCCAGCTCGCGCCCGGGTCGCCCGCGGAGTTGAAGATCAAGATGGGCGAGGGCAGCGCGCTGGGTGAGCAATACACCAAGGAAGTGATCGAGCAGACCAAGAAGCTTTACGGGTTGGACAAGCCCATCCATATCCGGTACCTGATCTGGCTCAGGCAGGTTGCCACTTTGAATTTCGGCGAGTCTTACAAGGATCACCGGCCGGTGATGAAGATCATCCTCGAACGCATCCCGGTTTCGCTCCAACTCAGTCTCACTTCCATTTTCCTCGTCTATCTCTTCGCCATCCCCATCGGCGTGTTCAGCGCGGTCAAGCAAAAATCTCTTCCCGACCGGATTTCCACCGTGGTCCTGTTCATCTTATATTCGCTCCCCAATTTCTGGGTGGCCATGATGCTGATCCTGTTCGTGGGCGGCGGCCAGTTCTTCCACTGGTTCCCGGTCTATGGACTCAACTCCGAGGGCGCGGAAAATTTTCCGCTCTGGCATTGGTTCACGGATCGGCTTTGGCATTTGGCGCTCCCGGTCGCCTGCCTCACCTACGAGGGGATCGCCTTCATCTCGAGGCAGCAGCGCGCGGCCCTGCTCGAGGTGATCCGGCAGGACTACATCCGCACGGCCCGGGCCAAGGGGCTTACGGAAAAAATGGTGATCGCGAAACATGCCATGCGCAACTCGTTGATCCCGATCGTGACTTTGGCCGCGGCGCTCTTCCCGGCCATGCTCGGCGGCTCGGTCATCATCGAGAGCATCTTCTCCATCCCGGGCATGGGCAAGCTCGGGTTCGACGCCATCCTCGCCCGCGACTACCCCGTGATCATGGGTGACGCCACCATCAGCGCGTTCCTCACCTTGATCGGGATCCTCGCCGCGGACCTCACCTACACCCTGGTTGATCCCCGCATCAGCTTCGAGGCCAAAAAATGAGCGAACTCAAGTCACTCTCATTTTCCCGCATGGTGGCGCGCCGCTTCAAGAAAGACCGCATCGCCTTGATCTGTTTCTTCATGATCCTCGCCCTGTTCCTGATCGCCATTTTCGCGCCTCTGCTCGCCGGCAACAAGCCGGTCCTGCTCCGCTACCAGGACAAGATGTATTTTCCCGCGGTCTTTAAATACCGGCAGTTTGTTTCCACCGATTTCAAGCAATTGGCCGCGGGACTGAAACCGCCCGACTACGCACTGCTCCCGCCCGTGCCTTACTCGCCCACCGAGTATAATCTGCTCGCGGTCCTGAGTCCGCCCAGCCACGAGCACTGGCTCGGGACCGACGACCGCGGCCGCGATGTGCTCGCGCGCATGGTCTGGGGCTCGAGGGTATCGCTCTCGGTCGGGTTCGTCGCGGTCGGAATTTATGTCCTGATCGGGATCATCCTGGGCGCGCTCGCGGGATATTACGCCGGGTGGCTGGATGTCTCGCTCAGCCGGCTTATCGAAATCATGATCTGTTTCCCGACCTTCTTCCTCATCATCACCATTATTGCCTTCCTGCCCCCGAGCATTTATAATATCATGATAGCGATCGGGCTGACCGGATGGACCGGCGTGGCGCGGCTGATCCGCGGCGAGTTTCTGAAGATCAGGCAGAGCGCGTATGTCGAGGCCGAGAAGGCGCTCGGGGCCAAGGACTTGCGGATTATTTTCCGCCACATCCTGCCCAACGCCCTGGCGCCGACTCTGGTGGTCGCCACCTTCGGCGTGGCCGATGCCATCCTGATCGAGAGCGCGCTCAGTTTCCTCGGGTTCGGCGTGCCGCCGCCAACCGCGAGTTGGGGAGACATCCTGAGCCAGAGCAGGTCTTACATTGACTTTGCCTGGTGGCTGGCGAGTTTTCCGGGCGCCGCCATTTTCATCACGGTGACTATTTACAATTTGGTCGGCGAGGGCATCAGGGACGCCATAGACCCCCGGCTCAAAGAGATATAAGGAAAGGATAGATGAGCGAAAAGCAGAAAAAACCGGGAGCGCCGAGCGAGCAGGATCTGATCAAGAGCGCGCTGGCGACCGACCTGGACGAGTCCACCGTGGATATTTTTGGCCAGGACTTGTTCAGCGAGTCCTCGCCGAACAAGGAACCGCCGGTTGAAAAAAAGCCGGCTGAGTCCGAACTCAAGCCCGAGGTGGTGGAGGAAATAAAATTGTCCTCGTCCGGTCACCATGCGGTCAGCGCGCCGGTTGCGGAAGAAGAGGCGCCCGCCTGGGAGCGGCCGGTGGAGGAAAAACCCAAGCCCGTGGCGACGCCGGCGCCAAAAGCGCCGCCCATAGAAAAGCCGGCTCCCGCGGCCGAGGTCCCCGTGAATACGGAGTTTAAACTCGAGGCGGGCGAAATGGCTGCGGTGACCGCGGTGAAGGAAGAGGATAAGATTGACCAGACCGGCGAAATTCTGTTGCAACTGGAAAAAATGGGGGACGATTTCCTGAGCGCGGCGGAAATGAAAAAACTGTTCTCCAATGTCAACCTCATGATTGACCTGATTAACAAGGCGCTCAGAAGGCTTGACCAGCTCGAACGCAAGCTCAAGGACAAGGGGATTTTTTAGACCCAGATGGAGCAACTGCTTAAAGTTGAGGAGCTGAAGGTCGGGTTCCAGACCGAGGGCGGGTTCCTGTGCGCGGTGGATGGCGTGAGCTTCGAGGTGGGCAAAAAGGAGCGGTTTGGGATCATCGGCGAAAGCGGTTGCGGAAAATCCGTGACCGCGCTCAGCATCCTCCGGCTGATCCAGGAACCGCCGGGAAAAATCTTTCATGGCAAGATCTTTTTCGACGGAAAAAACCTGCTCGAACTGGATAAAGAAGGCATCCGCAAAATCCGCGGCAAGCGCATCTCGATGATTTTCCAGGAACCGGTGGCGAGCCTGAACCCGGTGTTCACGGTTGGGAGCCAGATCGCGGAGGTCTACCGGGTACATGAAAAACTTTCGCGGCATGAGGCCTGGGAACGCGCGCTCGAGATGATCAAGCTGGTCCGCATTCCGGACCCGAAGCAACGCGCCAAGGAATACCCGCACCAGCTCTCGGGCGGGATGTGCCAGCGGATCATGATCGCCATGGCGCTCGCGCTCAAGCCCGAACTCCTGATCGCGGACGAACCCACCACCGCGCTCGATGTCACCATCCAGGCCCAGATCCTCGAACTGATCAACGACCTGATTGACCGATTGGGCATGAGCATGATCCTGATCACCCACGACCTGGGCGTGATCGCGGAAACCGTGGAGCGGGTCATGGTCATGTACACCGGGCTGACCATGGAACTGGCCGCGACCGAGGAAATCTTTGACCGGCCCCTGCATCCCTATACCAAGGGCTTGATGGAAGCCATGCCCGGAAGGGGACTCGAAACCAGGGCCGGCCGCAAGCAGAAGCTTTACACCATTCCGGGCCTGGTGCCCAGCCCGCTCGATTTGCCGCCGGGGTGCCCGTTCCAGGAGCGCTGTCCCCTGGTCAAACCGCATTGCCGCGCGGCCATGCCCCCGCTCGAGGAAAAAGCGCCGAACCATTGGGTGAGATGTTTTGAGGTGAAAAAAACATGAAAAAAGATCCCTCAGAAATTGATTTGTCGGGCGAGGACATGCTGGGCATCACGCGAAAGCTGACCGGAGAGGAAAAGATTTTATTGGCCTGCAAAGTCCGTGAGATCGTTGACGATAAGTTAAGGCTTTATATTCAAGATATACATCCGGAATGGGAAAAACGCGAAGTTCAAAGAGAATTCTTTCGGTTCTTTCATGGGGAAGAGCTTGCTTCTAAGGTGTTTGACCAGAATCGCGAGCCGAGGGAATTATGACCAAAGAAAAAGTCCCAAGAATAGACAGCAATGAAGAGGTCAGGCAATTACTCCTGCCTCATTGCCGACTGAAGCCCGGGGAAATCTGGGAAGACCCTCTCAGGGGCCATAAGGTCGGATGCCTGGATGCGACCAAGGAGAAGGACATCCTCCGATTGATGGGTTCGAAGCGTGCGGTTTTGGCAGTCCAGGATCCGCCCTACAATGTCATCGTTGGGAACATCAAGAGCGACAGTTTGGGAAAAATTTCCCTGGCCAAGTACATGGAATTCAGCCGGAACTGGATTGAGAACACGGCAAAGACGCTGGCGGATGACGCCCACCTTTATATCTGGCTCGGCGCTGACCAAAATGAAGGCTTTCAGCCGCTCCCGGATTTCATGCTGATGATGAGGGATTTCCCGGCGTTCAGGACCAGAAGTTTTATCACGATGAGGAACCAAAGAGGCTACGGCACTCAAAAGAACTGGATGGCGGTAAGACAGGAGCTTCTCTATTACACACGAGGAAATCCAGAATTTAATATTGAAGCCGAATACACTGACATTCCCAAAATCCTTAGAGGATATTATAAAGAGGTCAATGGCAAGCTGACCGAGAACCTTGAGCGCGGCAAATCGGAGAATATCCGGGCCGGCAATGTCTGGGTTGATATCCAGCAGGTCTTTTACCGGATGGAAGAGAATGTGCCCGGATGCTATGCTCAAAAACCATTAAAAGCCATTGAGCGCATTATTTTGGCCAGTACCAAGAAAGATGATCTGGTAGTTGACTTTTTTGCTCATGCGGGAACAAGCTTGATGGCGGCCGAGAAATCTAAGCGGAAATGTTTCACTTGCGACATTGATCCGGTTTTTTCGGAAATCACCATCCGGCGATTGGAGCATTACCGTAAGACCGGGAAAACCGGCTGGCAATTCAAGAATCCTTTTCCAGAGGTAGATATCGGCTTGGGATCCGAGGGTGAAGCCGAAGACCAAAACGGAAAAGCCAAAAGAAATTTATTTGATTATATCTCGGTGGAGCAGAATAAAAGGTAGCTATCACATGGAAAAACTGAAAAAGGAACTTGATCGTTTGATCGAGAAACTCGAAAATGCGGCTGATTTTCGGGCCAAACTGGCGGGTCTTGAATCAGTCTATCCTTTTAATGAATATGAATATATTATTTCACATCTGCTGGCCGCACAAAAACTTGCGCTGGATGAATATTTCCAATTGCGCGACTCTTATATAAACAGAAACCTGTATCTATACATTTTCGAGATTTCCGCTCCCCGAGGATTTGGGGATAAATGGGCTTTTGGACACCTGATGGAACTGGTCCCCGATTTTAAGCGGCCAAATAAAAAATTGGATGCGGATTACTCCGGCGAATATGACTTTTGGCTGGATTGGCAGGATGAGCGCAACAAATATCATGGCATTCGTATCGAAGTCAAAACCTCCCGAGCGGTTGATTTTGAAAAGCCGGATGAGCCGCTCTACCATAAAGCTCTGGCTTCGGACTCTGGGAGACCCTTTGACATGAACTTTCAGCAGATAAAAGTGAAATGCGCGGAGGTGTTTCTCTGGATCGCGGTTTGGCGCGATAAAATCAGATATTGGGTTCTTAATTCAAAGGAAGTTAAAGCCAATAAATATTTTTCCAAAGGGCAACACCGGGGGAATATTGGGGAAGGTCAATTGCATTTAAATCGTGAGAACATATCGGAATTTGAGAAATACCAGGTTAAATCAACCGAAATCCGAGAGGCGATCATTGCGGCCTATCATAGACTGGGGAAGGCAAAATGAATCAGGCTCTGCTTAAAGCCAAGGACTTGAAAAAGTATTTCCCGCTCCGGGCGGGTTTGTTCAGCCGGGCGACGGGCGCGGTCAAGGCGGTGGACGGGGTGAGCCTGGAGATTGCGGCGAACGAGACGCTCGGCTTGGTGGGCGAGAGCGGGTGCGGCAAGAGCACGCTGGGGAGGGTGCTGCTCCGGCTGATCGAGCCGACCGCGGGGGAGATTTATTTTGAGGGCCGGGCCCTGACGGGGATGAAGAGCGAGGAACTGCGGAAGATGCGCAAGGAGATGCAGGTTATTTTTCAGGACCCGTATTCTTCGCTTAATCCGCGCATGACCGTGGGGAGCATCATCGGCGAGGCCTTCACCATCCACCGCTTGGCCCAGGGCAAGGACAAGCGCGATCGCGTGATGGCGCTGCTGGACGAGGTGGGCGTGCATGCCGAGGCCTACAACCGCTACCCCCACGAGTTCTCGGGCGGGCAGCGCCAGCGGATCGGGATCGCCCGGGCGCTCGCCTGCGAGCCCAAGTTCATTGTGTGCGACGAGCCGGTCAG
>CAIUDS010000160.1 GCA_903897985.1 uncultured delta proteobacterium | reverse complement strand
TTACCTTTGCGCCGGAGGCGGTTATTTCGGTTTCGCCGAATTTCGCCAAGGATGATCTTTCTCTGCTTTATCCCACGCTCACGGAAGGCTTGGCTAAGGCAAACGAATTAGCAGGCTATCGCGAGGATCAGTTCCACACGCCAAGCGGGGGCTCACCGGGCGAAGTTGATTTTGAATTTGATCTGCCCTCTCATCCCGTGCTTCCAGTTATGCTTAAAATATCTCAAGCCGGAGTTCTAGTGTAGTGTTTCCACAACGGCTTTACAATACGACACCTTTTCCAGGATCTCTTCTGCTTTCTTCGTCCAGACGAATGGTTTAGGGTTTTCATTGTTGACTCGGATATATTCCTCGATCGCCGCGATCAGGTCCGGCACACTTTTAAACACCCCGCGCCGGATGCGCTTGCGCGTAAGTTCGCCAAAAAATCTCTCGACCAGATTCAACCAGGAACTGGAGGTCGGCGTGAAGTGCAGATGAAACCGCAGATGCTTGGCCAGCCACTTCTTGACATCAGGATGATCGTGGGTCCCGTAGTTGTCCAGGATCAGGTGGATGGCCAAGCCGGCGGGCGCCTCCCGGTCAATCCGGCGCAGAAACTTCAAGACCTCGAGGTTGCGATGACGGGGATAGCAGGAGCCGATCACCTTGCCCTCCAAAACATTCAAGGCGGCAAACAGGCAGGTCGTCCCGTTGCGCTTGTAGTCGTGGGTCATGGTCCCGCAACGCCCCTTCTTCATCGGCAGCCCCGGCTGCGTCCGGTCCAACGCCTGGATCTGCGTTTTCTCGTCCACGCACAGCACCACCGCTTTGTCCGGCGGGTTCAAGTAGACCCCCACCACATCGGTCAGCTTCTCCACGAAGCGCCGATCCTTGGACAGCTTGAAGCGCTTCACCCGGTGCGGTTGCAAACCGTGAGCGTCCCAGATGCGCGAAACCGTGGCGTTGCTTACGCCCTGCGCCTTGGCCATCGTCCGCGTGGACCAGTGCGTCGCGTCGGCCGGCGTCGTGTGCAGGGTGGCCTCCACGATCGCCTTAACCTTCTTCGCCGGAAGCGCCTTCTTGCTGCGACCGTGGGGGGCATCCTCCGCGATCCCCCGCGGCCCCTGCGCCTCGAACCGCCGGCGCCATTGAATCACCGTCGGACGGCTGGTCCGAAGTTCTTTGGCGATGGCATTATTGGATTTGCCCTCCGCCGCCCGCAGACAAATCCGCGCCCGCAATACCGTCCGTTGCGGCGTGGTCCTCGCCCGCGTCCATGCTTCCAGCGTTCTCCGCTGCTCCTCGGTCATCCGCAAAGCTTCGCTTTTTTCCCACATAAAAGCATAATAACACAAAATTGATGTATCGTCAAGATATTGTTGTAACATAACACTAGGATTCGGGAACACCGATGGCACCTTTTTTATCACCCAGGTCGGAAGCGCAAGCGATTGGGCCTCGGTCTCGGGTGGAACTTTCCACACCTGCGCCACCAAAACGGATGGCACGCTTTGGTGCTGGGGATCCAACGGTTATGGCCAGCTTGGAATCGGAAACACCGCGGAGCAGCATGTCCCCGCCCAGGTCGGGACCGCCAATAATTGGGCTTCGGTTGCCGCCGGACATGATTACAACTGCGCGGCAAAAACGGATCACACGCTCTGGTGCTGGGGTTATAATTTCAGCGGCCAGTTGGGAATCGGAAATAATAAGTCCAAGAAAATTTCCGTCAAGGTAGGCGCAGATACCAACTGGGGGAGCGGCCTCTCCGCCAGATACTGGCAGACCTGCGCCGTTAAGAACGACAACACCCTTTGGTGCTGGGGTTACAATACCGACGGCCAACTCGGAATCGGGAATATAGATGATACCAATTTCCCCGTCCAAGTGGTCAGCCCGTGAGCCGGATGGCTCCCGGGAGAGATGATTTTTCGAGTCGGGTCAGAGATTCTTGGATTTTGCCGGCTTTCCCTCTTCCCGGTTCAGCTCGAAGATGATCCGGAGTCCGTCCAGGGTCAGGTTCTCGTCCACTTCCTCGATGGCCTTGGCCCCCTGCGCCACCAGGCCGGCCAGGCCGCCCGTGGCGATCACCCGGGGCGAGGGCTCGCGCGGATACGATTCCGAGATTTCCTTCTTCATCTTGGCCACGATCTCGTTGACCAGGCCCTCATATCCGAACAGGATCCCGCTCTGCATGGCGGTGATGGTGCTCTTGCCGATCACGCTCTTGGGCCAGAGCAGTTCCACCCGGGGCAGCTTGCTCGCCTGGCGGAACAAGGCCTCGGCGCTGATCACCAGGCCCGGCGCGATGATGCCGCCCTCGTAACTGCCCGCGGCCGAGACAAAGTCAAAAGTGGTGGCGGTGCCGAAGTCAATGATGATCAGGCTGGTCTGGTATTTGTGATAGCCGGCCACCGCGTTCACGATCCGGTCCGCGCCCACCTCGCGCGGGTTGTCAATGTGGATGGGCATGCCGGTCCGGATCCCCGGCTCCACCAGCATCGGCTCCAAATTGAAATATTTTTTGCCCAGGCCCTCGAGCGGCGGCCGCAGCGGGGGCACCACGCAGGAGATGATCATGCCGTCAATATCCTGGCGCTTGACCTTGCTGAACACGAGCAGTTCCTTGAACAAAATCCCGAACTCGTCGGTGGTCCGCTCGACTTGGGTGGCCACCCGCCAGCTCTCCAGCAACTCCCCGTCCGAGAAGATGCCGATCACCATGTTCGTGTTCCCGACATCAATAACCAGCAGCATCGTTCCTCCCCCGAATCATGCTTATTTCGCCCGCGGCGAAGGTCAGTTCCTGACCCCCAATCATCACTTTCAGCCGGCCCCTGGAATCAATGCCCAAGGCCGTCCCGCGAATTTCTTCCCCGCCTTTAAGCAGCCTGATTTCTTTCCCGGCTATTATGTCATATCCCGAATAATTCTCAACCAGTTCCCGAACTCCTTCCCGCTCCAAAATCCCCAGCCCCCGGCTTAACTTTTCCAGGTATGCAAAAAGCAAATCCTCCCGCGCGATCAATCTCCCGGTTTCCTCGTAGAGCGAGCTTGCCCGCGCCCGGATTTCAGCCGGGAAGTCCGCTTTTTTCTGCGCCAGGTTCACGCCCGAGCCGATCACGATGAATTTCAAATCCGATTTTTCGAATATGCTCTCGACCAGAATACCCGCGATTTTTCCCTGGGCCCCGAAAAGATCGTTCGGCCAGACCAGGCCGGGCTGGAAATGCGCCGCGGCCTCGATCGCCTGCGCGAGCGCGAGCCCGCTCACGATCGGGACCAGGCCGAGGGACGCGGGAGCAATTTCGGGCTTGACCAGGACCGAGGCGAGCAAAGAACTAAGCGGCTCCGCTTGCCAGGTTCGGCCAAGCCGTCCGCGGCCCTGGGTTTGATGGTCGGCGAGGAGGACCAGTCCGGATGGTTCGCCGTTGGCGGCGCGGCGCATGGCCTCCTGGTTGGTGGAATCAATCTCGCGCAAATATTCCAGGCGAAAGCCAAGTCCTTTCAGCTTTTGCAGACGGGCGGGATCGTTTTCAGTCATCGAGCAGCTTGATCTTCATGGTGAAATGGATCGCGGGCGCCGAATGGGTCAGCGCGCCCACGGAAATGATGTTCACCCCGGCCTGGGCGATGGCCCGCACACTTTCCAGCTTGACCCCGCCGCTCGCTTCGAGCTGCGCCCGGCCGGCGTTGATCCGGACCGCCTCCTTCAACTTTTCCATGTTCATGTTATCGAGCAGGATGATGTCCGCGCCGGCCTCCAAAACTTTTTGCAGTTCGCCCAGGCTTTCCACCTCGACCTCCACCTTCATGCCCTTGGGCGCATGGGCCTTGGCCCGTTTCACCGCGGCGATGATGTCCCCGCACACCGCCAGATGGTTGTCCTTGATCAAAATCCCGTCATCCAGCCGCATCCGGTGGGTGGTGGCCCCGCCCACTTCCACCGCGTATTTCTGCAACCCCCGGAGCGTGGGCGCGGTTTTGCGGGTGGCCGCGATCTTGACCCCGGTCCCCTCCACCGCCTTGACAAACTTGCGCGCCAGCGTGGAGGTGCCCGAGAGCTGCTGGATGAAATTGAGGGCCAGCCGCTCGCCGGTCAGGATGGTCGCGGCCGAAGCCTCGATCTCCGCCACGATATTCCCCGACTCCACCTCGGCCCCGTCCTGTAAATTGGTTTTGAACTTGGCCCCGGCCTCCAGTTTCTCGAACACCCGCCGGACCAGGCCCAGGCCGCATACCACCGACTTTTCCTCGGCCAGGATCGAGCCCAGCGCCCGCTTCCGGCCGTCCACAACCAGCTGCGTGGTAATATCGCCTTTGCCCACATCCTCCCGGAGCGCCCGGTCAATGAGCGCCTCCAGGTCCGGTTCGAATTGCAATAACCTCTCCATGGCCTTCTTTGCTCCCTTAACTAAGGTATTCCAAGGCTTGATTGATCCGCTTAACCTTATAAACCCCCTCGCGCGGCTCCGGCGTGAGATATTTATTCTCGATCCACACCGCCCAAAACCCCACCGCCCGCGCGCCCAGGATGTCGCTCCCCCACAAGTCCCCGATATGCAGCGCCTCCCGCGCCTCCACCCCCGCCAGCTCCAGGGCCTTCCGGAAAAAATTCGGATCCGGCTTGCACATGCCCTCGAGGGTCGAGTCGAGGATAAACCCGAAATGTTCCTCGATCCCCACGACGCGGCATTTCTCGCGCGTCCGGCCGTCATTGTTCGAGATGATCCCCATCGGGTACCCGCGCTTTTTCAATTCGGTCAGCAAAAATTCCGCGCCCGGGACCAGCACCCGCTCCGGCCGCATCCCCACCAGCCACTTGTAAAGCTGCTCCAAAAGCCTTTCCCGCTCCGCCTTGACGCCCAACTGATCCAGCAAAACTTCGCCCAGGTTCCGCTGGTAGCGCGCCGGGCTCCGTTCCCCCTGCTCGAGCATCCGCGCGCTCACCGCCGAATCCGCCTGGTGGTATGCCCCTTCCACCTGCTCCGGACTCCGCTCCACCCCGAGCTCCTTCAAGCCCATCCAGATCCGCGTCAGATACGGCGGCTCGCTCGAGACCAGGGTGTCGCCAAAATCAAAGGTGATCAATTTCGGCCTCAGCTTCATTTAAGTGATTATTCTACCAACCGCGCCCCTTTTAGCAAGATCGGCAAAATGCTATAATGAAAAATGACGAATATGGGGGGAGAACCGAAATTCATCTGCGATGAGCAATTGGGCAAGCTGGCCCGCTGGCTTAGGATCATCGGCCTGGATGCCTATTACCGGAACCGGCTCCCGGACCGCGAGCTGATCGAAATCGCGGAAAAGGAGTCGCGCGTCATCCTCACCCGCGACACCCGGCTGGTCAAGACCCTTGAGCAAAAAGGTTTGCCCAATTTGTTCCTGCTGGAAAACTATCCCGCGCTCCAGCTCCGGGAAGTGGTCGCCCATTTCTCGGACTCGATCCGCATCCGCGTCTTTGTCCGGTGCACGGAATGTAATGTGCCTCTGGAGGAAGTCCCGGCGGCGGCGGTCGAGGGTCAGGTGCCGCCGTTTGTGTTCTCGCATCAAAAACAATTCCGGCGCTGCCCGCAGTGCCGTAAACTTTTCTGGCGCGGCACCCACCGGCCGCAGGTTGACCTCCAACTCCATTCGGTGCTGGGGGAATTATATGATAAACTGAAAGAAGAGGTCTGGAGCGACGGCAACGGCTAACGAAGGCCGGAGCCGTGGAAGGTTTGAGCCACATAAATGGAAGAGTGGAAGAAAAACAAGGATAATGAATTCCTGATTCTGCGGGAGGTCGCCAAAACCCTGGCCTCGACCTTGGACCTGAAGGAAGTCCTGAACAAGATCATGGAAATCATCGCGGAGATTTTTCAGCCGCAGGACTGGTCGCTGCTGATGCTGGACGAGTTGCAGGAAGAGCTTTATTTCGCGGTGGCGGTCGGGCAGGCCGGGCAGAAGCTGAAGGAGGTCCGGCTCAAACTGGGGGAGGGGATTGCGGGCTGGGTGGCCAAGAACGCTCAGCCGCTGATCACGGAGGATGCCTATAACGACCCGCGCTTTGCGCGCTGGGTGGACGGCGTGACCGGGTTCAAGACCGGGGCGGTGGCCTGCCTGCCCCTGATCAGCAAGGGTAAGGTGCTGGGGGTGATTGAGCTTTTCAGCCAGGAGCGCAAAGTCATGAGCAGCCATGAGATCGAGTTGCTCGGGGCGCTGGTGGATTTCGCGGCCATTGCCATTGAGAACGCGCGGTTCGTCGAGCGGATTAAAGATCTGACCGTGATTGACGATGTCACGGGCCTCTACAACTCGCGCCACCTCCACACCCTGCTCGAAACCGAAATCTCCCGCTCGATTCGATACCAAGCTCCCTTCTCCCTGATCTTCCTCGACCTGGATCACTTCAAGATGGTCAACGACACCCATGGCCACCTGGTCGGGTCGCGCCTGCTCAAGGAAGTCGGACAGCTTTACAAATACGGCCTCCGCAACATTGACTGGGCCCTTCGCTATGGCGGAGACGAGTTTATCATCATCCTGCCCCAGACCGGGAAGAAAGAGGCGCTGCTGGTCTGCCAGCGCCTCCGCCGAACTCTCAACGAGGCCGTGTTTTTTGAAAAGGACGGCCTCAAGGTCCAGATCACGGCCAGCTACGGCATCTCCACCTATCCGGACGATGCCCACGACAAGGAAGAGGTCATCAAGCAGGCGGACCAGTCCATGTATCTGGTCAAAAAATTAGGACGCAACGGCATCGCCTTGGCTGGCGAGGGAATGGTCAAAGGCTGATTCCCGGAAAAGCCCGGCCTTAACAGAAGGAGGCTTCCCAAGACCAATGTCCTGACCGCTACCCGCGCGCTTTTCATTACATCCTCCTTGAATACTTCTTTTCGCTCCGGAAACGGCCTCGAGAAGCCAACTTTTTGCAACCCCCGCTCTTCTTCTTGTTTCCGGCGGTCCGGCCCTTTGCATCCGCAAACTTCGGGTCTTTAAAAGCGTTGATAATCAAGGCCGATGATGACTTGGCCGGTTGACAAGCCTCAATGAAATCGTTATTATAATTTAAGCCGGTAGAACTTGGAAGTTGCAACCATAAAGTGGATCCCAAGAGGAGACCAATATGACAAAATTCCGGTGCGTCTCCCAATCGAGCGCGCTTGTTTCATCAGGCATAAGGGTTTGCCTCCCCTTGCAAATATCCGAAAGCCCGGCGTGTATTTGGGGGGCGATCCAGGCAATTCCATGATTCGTTTAGTAAATTTATCGATGCCGGAACCGGTTCCGCAGGCAGGGCGGTCATTAATTGGAGGCGGGGGAAGATTTTAGGGAAGGATTCGGAACCTCCGGAAGAAAGAGGAGAAAATGATGAAAGGGTTTAAACGGCTGGCAATAATCGGGGCAGTTGGTTTGACGGCCATCATTGCATTTCCCCTGCTCATTAGCGCCGAGCCTACCTTATCCGGCGCCAACTACTGGGGCGATTCC
>CAIUDS010000159.1 GCA_903897985.1 uncultured delta proteobacterium | reverse complement strand
GCGTCTCGACCCAGATCTCGAAGTCCGGCACCTTGAACGGGAACGCGAAATATCTCGACTCGACCAGTTTGTTTTCGTAATTCTGGAAGTCATTTTTCAGATCCACATAGTCCAGGCCGTCATATATGATTATCTCCTGGGTGATAGCCGCGGCCGGGTTGCCAGGGTCCGAGATGCGGATCCGCGCAGTCGAAAACACCGGGCCCGGAATGAATTCGACCGCCCCGGCCTTGCCGATCTTTCGCGTGTCAACAATATTAAAGAAGCGATCCTGCTTCCGGTAAATGAATTGCCCGGCCTCGCCCTCCAGCAATTCGCGGTTTAATTTTTTGTCCTTCAGGCTCGAGAGCAGGTTATTCTGGTCAAACCGCAAAACAAAGCGGTCATTCTCCATCACGCCATTGCCGGCCTTGAGAGCGGAAGCATATTGGGGCATGGTCTCGACCGGGACCACCTTGAAGGATTTGTATCCCAGGGCCGGGAGATCCCTGGCGATAAAATAAGCCTCTTTCTCCTTGCCCTGCTCGACGAACTGGACCGGGAGCTCCCGCTTGTTCTCCGGGTCAATGATTTTCAGATAGCCGCCGGCACCCCACTTGAAACTCACGAGCGCGCTACGCGCCCAGCTCAGCGGGTTGAACACCACCAGGGTCATATCTGGACCGGCGATCTTGTTCGCGAGCAACGCGATTGCCTGCGCCTGCATTTTCCCGGTGTCGCTCATGGCGGTGCGCATCCATCCGGCCTTGGTTTGGAAAATTTCCTGGTGCTCCGGGGCGTTGAGGTTGTGGAAACCCCAGGTATGCTCGTCGAACATGATGCTGTTGTAATAAGCTTCATCAATTCCCTTGACCGGATATTGCCACCCGGCCAAAAGGCTCGCCATGCCGGTGAGCGCCTCGGTCTCGAACAGGCGGTGGTGCAGTTCGCGGCTCAGGCCCTCCTCCTTGGCCTCGGTGATCACGCCGTCCGCCCACCAGTCCGGGCTGTCCCCGCGGGCGGTCGGGATTTGCCCGCTGAAATTCTTTTCCAGATATTCGAAAAACATCCGGGGCGTGGCCGAGATCAGGCGCGGATATGTAAAATTCTTGTCCCATTCGCGGATAATTATGCAGGGCTCGAGCTTGGGGATGGTGTTGTCCCACTTCGGGCCGGTGCGGGTGAGATGGATGGCGTCATAGGCATAGTTGTTCTGTTCATAGCCCGCGAGCAGGGCGGTGAGCTTGGGCAGGGTTTTTTGATAAGTGGTGAGCAGGTACGGCGCCTCGCCGTAGGAATCCTTCGAGCGCCAGGTCAGGATTTGCTTTCCATCCGGTCCCTGCCAGTAATAGGCTTGGGGGAACTTGGTGTTGTGGACGAGGTTGCTCCCGCGATAGGACATGTTGGGGTTGTATTGGAAATATTTCACGCCCGAGAGCGGCATCACCGTGGCCTCTCCCCAGGGGATGCCGGCCACATCGGTCAGGTTGGCGGTCACCACCGGCGCCCCGAGCAGCGGCTCGAGCACGCGCTGGCCATAGTAAAGCTCGCGGAATAGGCTTTCATAGCCCGCGGTTTCCACATGCATGTGCACCAGCTTGGCGCAGACCTCGAGGCGGCCTTCCTTCGCCAGCTTTTGCAGCTCGGGCAATTTCTCCGGATGTTCGGCCAGAAAATTCTTGATCTCCCACGAGCCCTCCGCGGTCCATCTCCAGCGTGCATCCACGGGCCAGTCCTTGGTCTCCTCCGCATACTGGAGCGCGGTCTCGGTGATCTGGTTTCGTCTCGCAAACACCTGCTCCTGCGTGCCGGTGTAACCGATGTCCAGATGGCTCACGAAACTGACATAAACCTTCCACTGCTTCGCCGG
>CAIUDS010000158.1 GCA_903897985.1 uncultured delta proteobacterium | reverse complement strand
GAATATTTTGAATGATCCCCCTCTCCCTGACCCTCCCCCGCTAGGGGGGAGGGAACAAAGGAAAAATTGAATTTTCTGTGTCCTCGGTGTAATCGGTGGATGAATTTCCTTGGTGTCTTTCGGGTCTTGGGCGAGGCAAGCCTCGCCCCTACAGCGCCCTGGTGGTTGAATTAAGATTCGGCAGGCTGGAAGCCTGCGCCACAAGGGTCTTTGACACTTCCCCCTTAGATCAGTAGCATATACTGCTAAATTTTTTAACAGTAGATGGTTTGCCTTATTTTTCATAATGTTGCATGATATTGCATGATAGCTGTTAAATTTCCTTACAGTTGCAGTAGTTCTAGGGGCCTGAATCGTCATTGTCGAATTTGTTTAAAAATCAGCTAGTTACAACAATATTGGGGTTTGGCACGGGATGTGCTTATGTATAAGGGTGAAAGGTTGAAAGGTTGAAAGGTTGAAAAGATGAAAGAGAAATCAAAAATTCGGAACTTAAGAGGAATTGCGACTAAAGTCGCCCGCACAGAAGGGTAAAAACGATTAAAGATTCAAAAAAGGAGGCAGGAAAATGAATAGACAAAGCAGGGTATTGGTAGTGGACGATGAGGCAAGCATCAGGCGTCAGCTTTCGGTAGGTCTGATCCAGCGGGGTTTTGAGGTGGAGGATTGCGAGGACGGCTTGAGCGCGTTGCAAAAAATAGAATCGGGCCGGCGCAACGGTCTTCCGCATAATTATGTGGTGCTGGACCTCCGGCTTCCGGACATAGACGGCTTGAAGATTCTGGAGGTGATCAAGAGCAAATACCCGGATTTGCCGGTGGTGGTGATTACGGGCTATGGGGATGAGCAAACCAAGGAATCGGTGGATCAGCATCTGGCCAATGGGTATCTGGACAAGCCGTTCCGGGTTGACGACCTGGAAGCGGAATTCAGGCGGATTTTGCCGGAGCCGGAAGCCGCGGCCGCGCCCCGGCCCCGGACCGATGCCGAGGCTCATCGGCAGGAAAGCGCCTATGTTTTTATCCGGGGAACGAATGACGCGGACCTGGAGAAAATCTACACCAAACTCTACTTCGGCGAAAAAGTGCTTTACTGCGACGCGGTGCGGGGCGACTGGGATATTGTGGTCCTGGTCCAGGCGGAGGATCGGAAGGGCATCGAGGAGATGGTGAAAAAGCAGGTCCATTCCCTGAAGGGGATTGGAGAGGTGGAGATCCATTACTCGGAGCGGCCGTACCTGGGGACGGACCTGGAGTCGTTCATCAGTTCCTATGAGCGGATCCAGATGATGGAGAAGGCCGGCGAGGAACCGATGGACAAGAGGAATCGGAGAAGGGTGTCATCCTATGCCGTTCTGGAGATTGATCGTTCCCTCCTGATCCCGCTCTATACCAAATTCTATTTTACCGATAATGTGGTATATTGCGACGCTACCGATGAGGGCGACCGGATCATCCTTCTGCTCCAGGGCCAGGACTTTGACCAGATTCGGAGAACGGTATCTAATGAGGTCAGAACCCAACCGGGCGTGATCCGGGTCAAGACCCTGAACATAATGGAAATCATCAAGATGTAAGGTGCGGTGCGCGGTGAATGGTACACGGTGAATGGTACACGGTGAACGGTGAAAGGAGCAAGCCAGCCTTTCCGTTGGCCGTGAACCGTTGACCGCATGGAAAAGTCGCTCGCGCGAAAAGGAAAGGAGTGAAAGATGAGCGAGACGGGAACGCGGATAGATGAAGGACCGGTTTTGAGCCCGTTTGGGAGGATGCTCTGGCGGCATCGGGGAGAATCCGGCAGCCTGATTCCGTTGCTGCAGGCCAGCCAGGATGCTTATGGTTACATTCCGCCGCTCGCGCTTGAGCAGATCGCGGAGGTCACCGGGATCCCGGCCAGCGAAGTCTATGGCGTGATCACCTTTTACAAGCAGTTCCGGCTCCAGCCCCTGGGCAAGCATGTGATCCGAACCTGCAAGGGGACCGCGTGTCATGTTTCCGGCGCGGATTTGATAGCGCATACGGTTGAGGATGAGCTGGGCATATATCCGGATGAGACGAGCGAGGACGGCCTGTTCACCTTTATCGTGGTGGCCTGTTTGGGATGTTGCAGCCTGGCGCCGGTGGTGATGATCGGCGAGCAGGCCTATGGCCGGCTGACCCCGGAGAAGCTCAGGAAAGTTTTGCGCCAATACCGGAAGAAAGAAGAAAAAGCCGCTTGAGCTAGTTGCCTCTAATAGTAGGAGCCGGCCTTGGCCCGCCCAGGATTGTATGGGCAGGCCTTGGCCTGCCCAAGGTTGTATTTGCCGGCAGCAGTCTGCATTTGAAGGAGGATGAGATGCGAGAGGTAATCGTAGGTCTCGGGGCCTGTGGCATTGCCGCGGGCGGAATCTCAGTCTATGATCGCTTTTCCGAAATCCTTGACCCTCAAAAAGACGATGCCCGCCTTAAACAAACCGGTTGCGTGGGTATGTGCTATCGCGAGGTATTGGTTGAAATCATTGAGGACTCTGGTAGGGGCGTATTGCATACGCCCGAATTCCAAAAGCAAAGGACATTATACGGGGATGTAACCCGGGAGCGGGTGGACCGGATTGTGGAGGAGCATCTTCGGGCCGGGAAGGTGATCGAGGAATGGCGGGTGGCGGAAGAGCATGAAGTTTTGGCCAAGCAGAAGCGGATTGTGCTTCGCAATTGCGGCAAGATTGATCCCTTCAGTATTGATGCGTACCTGGCCGTGGGCGGGTATCAGGCCCTGGCCAAAGCGCTCAAGGAACTGACCCCCGAACAAATCATTGCGACCATTGCCGAGTCCGGCTTGCGCGGACGGGGCGGGGCGGGATTTCCGACCGGAACCAAGTGGCGGCTGGCCCGGGCCGCCAAGGACGAGCATAAATATGTGATCTGCAACGCGGATGAAGGGGACCCCGGGGCTTTTATGGACCGTTCCACCCTGGAAGGAGATCCGCATTCAATCTTGGAAGGGATGGCGATCGCGGCTTACGCGATTGCCGCGGACCAGGGATATATCTATGTCCGGGCGGAATATCCGCATGCGGTCCGCCGGCTCCGGGAAGCCATCAGCCAGGCTGAGGCCAAGGGCTACCTGGGCCAGAACATCTTGGGCAAGGGTTTTAATTTTTCCATCCGGCTCAAAGAAGGCGCCGGCGCGTTTGTCTGCGGAGAAGAAACCGCGCTGATCGCCTCCATTGAAGGCAAACGCGGGATGCCCCGGGTGCGGCCGCCGTTCCCGGTTGAAGCCGGGCTCTGGGGTCATCCGACCTGCATCAACAATGTCGAGACCCTGGCCAATATTCCCTGGATCATCATGAACGGCGCCAAGGCCTTTAACATTTACGGCACGGAGAACTCCAAAGGCACCAAGGTCTTCGCCCTGGCCGGCAAGGTCAAGCGGGGAGGCCTGGTGGAAGTTCCCATGGGCATCACCCTCAACGAGGTGATCTACGACATCGGCGGCGGAACCCTCACCGGAGGACCCTTCAAGGCGGTCCAGATGGGAGGGCCGTCCGGCGGATGCATTCCGGCCTCGCTCGGCAACACCCCGGTTGATTATGAAAAAATCACCGCGACCGGCGCTATCATGGGCTCGGGCGGAATGGTGGTGATGGACCAGGGAACCTGCATGGTGGATGTCGCTCGGTTTTTCCTCAATTTCACCCAGAACGAATCCTGCGGAAAATGCACCTTCTGCCGAATCGGCACCAAGCGGATGCTGGAAATCCTGGAGCGGATCTGTGTGGGCAAGGGCGAGGAAAAGGATTTAAAGAATCTGGCGGAACTGGGGGAGCAGATCAAATCCAGCTCCCTTTGCGGATTGGGCCAGACCGCGCCGAACCCGGTCCTGACCACCATCCGCTATTTCAAAGAAGAATACGAGGCTCATATCAAGGACAAGAAATGTCCGGCCAAGGTCTGCGCGGCCCTGGTGGATTACTATATCAATCCCGAGCTTTGCAACGGCTGCCTGATCTGCATCAAGAGTTGCGAGTCCAAAGCCATCAGCGGCGAAAAGAAAAAGCCCCAAACGATTGATCCGGCCAAGTGTATGAAATGCGCCAAGTGCATAACCGTTTGCCGCCAGGGCGCGGTGGAAAAGAGGTAGGAAAATGTCCGAG
>CAIUDS010000157.1 GCA_903897985.1 uncultured delta proteobacterium | reverse complement strand
CTTTCCCTGACCGACCCGCCCCCGGGCTTCCGCGCGGAGTTGGCCGAGAAGGACGTGAAACTTGATCCGGGTCAGGCCAAGTTCGTCCAACTCAAGCTTTCCGCAACGCCGGAGGCGCCGCCCGGGACCAGGGCCGCGGTGAAGGTTCAAGGGCAGGCCTCGAGCGGCAAGTCCGGCGAGATCGTGGTGGAAGCCGAGACCACCAGCAAGCGCAAGATTTATTACATCTCGATTGATTCTTTCGGCCCGGCCTATCTGGAGCTGAATGCCCGGGGCAACCGCAAGGGAAAAGACGGCGATTGGCTGATGCCGAACCTGCGCGCGCTGCTGGCGGAAGGCTCCTTTTTCCCCAACCATAAGTCGCACCTGATCGCGGCCACGGACATGAACCATGCCTCCTATTTGAGCGGAGCCTATCCCGGCCGGCTGGGCCTGTATTGCGTGGACGTTTACCTGTTCGGCTTTAACCGGAAAGGGGTGCCCATCTTCCGGACCACGCCGCTCGACCTCATGTATTACGGGCCTGAAGGCAAGCCGGTCACCACCATCTTCAACGTGGTCAAGGACCCGGCCGCCGGCGGAAACCCGAACGCTTTCACGGCCTATGTTTCGGGCAAACCCTGGGTGCCGGAGCACTACCGCAACCCGGTCTTCGGCCTCGACCGCATCGCCACCGTCAACGACCGGCCGGATTACGTGTCGGTCACTTCTCATCCCGCGGCCAGCAGCGCGGCCAAAGATACGATCCAGACGTTGTTGGGCAAAACCAAAAACCCCGACCATTATTTATGGATGGACACTTACACCGTTCAGGAGGCCATGGAAGTCGTCCAGCACGAAGACCCGGACGTGCTCTACCTGCTGCTGGGAGGCGTGGACGAGGCCGGCCATCTTTACGGCTCCGGCAAGGACTTGGACGAATGGGACGAGCGCGGCACGCCGGACAACCTGGCCGACGACGTCTCCCGGGTCAACGACCATGCCAACCGCCTGGGCATCATCAAGACGGTCAAAAACGCCGACGCGCAGCTCGGCCGCTTCCTCGATTTCCTGAAGGAACGGGGCGATTACGACAATGCCCTGATCGTGGTCGAGTCGGACCACAACATGGAGACCGTCGTGTTCAGCGGCCCGCCCATCCATAAGATCATGAAGACCACGGGCTATTCCGCCAAGAAGGACTTTTATGCCTTTACCGCTTCGCAAATGGGAGTCGTCTTCCTGCGCCGCGACGACCCGAAGATTTTGCCCGCGCTGGAGCAGGCGCTCGAAGGCTATCGGATGAAAAATCCGATCACCGGAAAGATGGAGTGCCCCATGGTGGTGATCAGCCGTGAGGAGATGAAGACCGGCATTGATCGGGCCACCGGCGAGCAAGTAACTCCGCCCATGGAGCTTTACAGCGAATTTTATCTCGAGCATCCGAAGGCCGGAGGTCTCAAATATCCGGACATGTTCCTGCTCGCCAAACAATATTACCAGTTCCCGGTGGTGGGCGTGGGCCTGGCCAACGTGGGCTTCCCCATTTTCAACGTCCCGATCCCGCACATCTACGTGCAAATAGGCTCGCACAGCGGCCGCAGCACCCAGCCCGCCCTGCTCTCGGTCCGCGGTCCCGGAATCCCCCGCGGGGTCACTTTCCCGGATCAAACCTATCCTTCGGACGTCGCCCCGTTCCTTTACCGGACCGAGGGCTACACCATTCCCGAAAGTGTGCAAGGAAAGGGATTGCCCATCGGGCGCTAAGCTTATTTATCCCGGAATGGAGGAAAAATTTTCACGCCAAAGGCGCAGAGTAGCAAAGGCGCTAAGCTTAATTCATCACTCAATTCATTTCTCCTTTGCTTATTTGCCCCTTGGCGTCTTTGCGTGAAACTCTCCTCTTCCTCCAACCGGCTTCAGAAAACTGCAACATTTCTACAATAATAGAGAGGCGTGAAGGGTGAAGCGTGAAGCGACAGAGTTTTTTCTGATGCTAACCGGCTGGATTCTAACGGCTTTTTCGGCCTTGGTCCCCCAATGGGAACCGGCCAAAATGGGGACAGCCTTCCGGTGCCCTAAAATCGGGCTTCTTCAGGGCTTCCCTTTACAAAATTTTTCTCCAACCTCTGAAAATTTATTTCTTTTTTTATCCTATAT
>CAIUDS010000156.1 GCA_903897985.1 uncultured delta proteobacterium | reverse complement strand
TGAATCTCAAAGAAATCCTTTTTCAGTCTTTCCTTCCTCGAAATCCGGAGAGCTTCCTGGATGACGGCGCTTAGCGTTTTTCGCTCCTCCCGAGCGATCTCCTCCGCTTGCTTTGCCAATTCAAGCGGTAAGGATATTGTCTTCTTAACGGCCCTTCCCATTATTAACCACCTCCAGATTACTCAGTATGAATAAATCATACCATAATGGGCAATTCCTTTCAACTTCTTTGAATTCCTCCGGCCAATGCATTTTCAAATTTCCTTTCCTTTCTCCGCGTCTCCTTGTCCCTCGATCCTTGTTCCTCTGATCAGTTACCGTAGTCCCGCCAGGAAGAAAAGAGCATTTACCACGAGCAAGTACTTTAGGCCAATACTTTATTATTATTGCCAGGCACCAGAGATTCTTAGATATTATGTCCAGAAATTATCCCATTTGCTCTCACTGCTGTCCAAAATAGCTGTACATCGTAAAGGGTTCGCTTGAAAACATTTGCTTTTTTAACAAGGTTTGCCGCTTTTCGAAATCAGGTCCCCCGGAAAAATGCTGTCCAAATTCAAACAAGGTTCAGAGCCAACTGCTCCTGTTGATAGGGAACAGGAGGTGTTTCGAAGGGTTGATTCAACCATGCCATAAGGTCCCGATGGGTAAAAAGATTCATCCGTAACAGGGCCACCAAATTCGAAAGCGACCACTTCAGTTTGGAAAGGAGTTGAAGGTATTTCAGGACCAGGATAGCAATCAATGCTGTCCAAATCTGGATCTTGACCGCATTGGCGCTGGTCCCCACAAACGTCTTGATTTTCAGGTTTTGTTTCAAAGCCTTGAAAAAAATCTCAATCTGCCAGCGATCCTTATAGATCGCAGCAACGGTCCGGGCGCCCAAACCCTGGTGATTCGTTAAAAAGACCAAAATTTCATTTTTCTCGGCATCGTACAATTCAATGCGCCGGAGAGGAAAAGGGCATTTCTCCGGGGCTTGGTAACCGGTCAATTCGATAAGTTCATCCTTGAGAATGGTACTGTGGGCAGGGGGACTCTTCTCCCCAACCACTTGATAGAGGGTGTTCTCTTTCATGCGGGTAACAAAAAAGACGCCCTGGGCAGTCCATTTACCGAATAACTCAAAATCGTTGTAGCCCCGGTCATAGACGACAATGGTGCCCGGATCAAATTTCAAATGGTGGGCGATTTTCACATCCGATATCCTTCCCTCGGTGATCAAGGCAAAGGAGGGCAGGTAGCCGTCATGGTCTAAAACCAAATGGAGTTTGATCGCTCCTTTGGTCCGGCGGAATTTGGCCCAGTCAAAAAGGGTTACGGAAAGGTCGATGATCGAGGAATCCAGACTGCGCAAAGGATTCTGGAAACGAAATTTCTTCTTTCCGAGCCCTTGGCTGCGGCAGCGCTGAAGCAAACTGAGAAAGATTTCCTGGTAAAGCTGCCAGGGGCGGTGCTCATTGGCATAAGCCAGGGTGGAACGGCAAGGAGCAGTGATTCCCAAGTGCTGCAATTTTCCCTCGCAACTTCGGAGACCTCCGGTTATTTCCCGGAGGGTATGGGCTCGCCCGAGTTGGCAGAAGAGCATGGCGACAAATTGCCCCCAACAGCTAAACCCTTTGGTGCGGCGTTCGGCTCCGGTCCTTTTGACCGCTTGAAAAAATTCCGTTTTGGGAAAGAGTTGTAAAAGTTGACTGAATATGCTACAAAAACGATTCATCTTAGGCCCTCCTTTTGTGTGATTGAGATCTTGGCGGAAATCAATCTATCACAAAGCAATTTGGAGGGCCATTTTTTTAGAACCTATCTTGGACAAGAATGATCCTAATTAGAACCGGATGCGTTTTGCTCGATGCTCGATTTGTGGCGAATCGAAAAAAGCATTTCCATCGCAGAACTCCCAGAGAATCCCTACCCAGCAATATTTCAGATTACCGAACAAGTCTTAT
>CAIUDS010000155.1 GCA_903897985.1 uncultured delta proteobacterium | reverse complement strand
GCGAAGGCCCAGATCAGCCAGGGCCGGAGCCGCCGTCCTCTACTCTTCACCGCGATCCTCCTTCTCCATCCCGTGCCCGCTTACTCGACGTGGTAACTGACCGTCTGGCATTGCGTCTCCCGGCACTTTTCCAAAGTGAAATTTTTCTGGAAGCGGAGCTGCTGAATCAGTTCCAGGCCCCGCTCCACGTTGTCCATTTTAGACCCGTTGATGGACTTGATGATGTCCCCGTTGCTCAGTCCCAATTTGCTGAAGATGCTGTCCGGCTGGATCCGAAAAATCCGGAAACCGTCCGCCACCTGCTTGTCCCCCTCGCCCACCATGTTGGGCACCACCCGCGCCTGTTGCAGGAGGGTGCTCAGGTTCTGGAGCGAGTCCTGGATCACCGCCTGCTCGATTAGGTACTCCGTTTCCGAGACCTTCCGGATCCGGGGATCAGGCTCCTTTATCCCCATCGCCTTCTTGTATTCGTCCAACGCCGCCTGCCGCTTGTTCGGCGGCAGCTTGGCATGGTCCGGAGCGTACATATCCTCCGGGACTACCCCCGCCATCTTCTTCTCGTTATCTTGCTCTTCCAGCGAAAACTCCTCTTCCTGGCCGGACGAATAGCGCACCCGAATCAGCTTCTCCTCAATCGCCTCCACCACCATGCCGCTGTCCTCTTTCACCTCGTCCCCTTCTTTAAACACCTCGCTCTTGTTGTCATCCAGCAGCTTGAGCGTCGCCCGATTCCAGCTCGATCCCCGGCCAAAATAAATCACGCCCAAAAGCTTGGCCTTGAGCACGGTCACCGCCGCCGCCGCCGCCGGCGCTCCCCCGGGACCCGCCGCGGGTACCGCAATCAGGATATTGAACAGGTTCCGCTTCACGATCGCGCCCAGGTCCGGCTGGTAATTGGCCGCCGCATCCGCCGCCGGGGCCGCCGGGGCGGAAGGCGCCTGGAGGTCGTTGATAATGTACTTGGAGGCCAGGTAGGCGTTCAGGGTTCCCGCCGCGAAATAGCAGACGCCAAAGATCAAAAGCAGCGTGACTACCCACAGGTATTTGAAAAAATAGTCCTTAATCTCCATGGTTCCCGCGCCGGCCAGGGTTTAAGTAAATTACTTAAATTCTACTTTATCATAAAGTAACAACCTTGAATTGTCAAGCGAACTTCTGCGCCCCGGACTTGACATCCTCCCTTATTTTGTGTATTAAAGAGGTGAAAAAGTTTCCTGAAAATTAATCGGTTAACTTACCTGAGGGGGGTGCCGCGTGAACCGCTTTGGGGAATACTTGAAGCGCAAACGCAAGGAAGCCGACCTGACCCAGGAGGACCTGGCCCGGGCGCTGAAAGTCTCCAATACCTATATTCACCAATTGGAGACCGGCAAGATTGATGCGCCCACCGAGCGCCGCTGTCGGCAACTGGCCGCGGTCCTCAACGCGGCCCCGGCCGATATCTGGGCCATGGCCCAGCAGGAGCGCCTGAAGCGGTTTGCCGAGCGCGTCGGCCTTGAACCCCTCGCCGAATTCGACCGCAGGAAAAGGGGCGAAGACGGTCTCGCCCTGACCCCTGCCGAGCGCGCCTTGATCAAGCTCTATCGCAAGCTGGACCAGGAAACCCGCCGGGAGTTCAACGGCCTGATCGCCATGCTCTTCCGGCATTATCCCGAGGAGGAAGTGCAGGCTAACCTGCGCGAGTATCTCCGCATCGCCTAGGAGGCTCTAGGCCCATGGGTCGTCTTAAAGCCGTCGGCGCCGTCCTTCTCGCCCAGGTCTTCCTGGTCGCCTTCCTCGGCACCATGTTCCGCTTCCAGGTGCTCAACGACAAGCGCCAGCTCATCTTGAACTCCAGCGTGGTGGTCCAGTTCTATTCCTATCAGCCCAACCCCTACCTCACCTCCTACAGCCGTTTCTTCTATAACTTCGGATACCCCACCGTCACCTCCCTCTTCGAAGACCCCATGCGCCCCAAGCAAAACCGCAGCATGGATGAGGCCAACTTCTCCCGCTTCTCCATCCTCCTCGAAGACGATATCCAAAAATCCGGCGATCCCAAAATCAAAGAGGCCTTCCTCCATCCCCCCCCAAACCGCATCCAGGAATACGGCGACACCCTCGCCATCAACGCCCTCCTCACCCGCGACGCCGACCGCAAACCCTACGGCCTCGTCCGCATCAGCCACAACATCAAAAACCTCCCCCGCGACGTCTTCTTCAAAAACGTCCTCCTCTACTTCGTCGTGGTCTTCCTCTATAATTCCCTCATCGTCCTCGTTTACCTCTACCTCAGCCACCGCAAGCGCCCGCTCCTCATGAGCCTCGACCGCGGATACCTCCACGACCACGCCATCGGCGCCCTCAAGCTCCAGCACCGAATTCTCGGCGACATCATCGCCGACCATCAAAGCACCCAGCCCGCCGCCCAGCCTCCCTCCGCGGCCGAGCCTGACGACAACCTCGTCCCCTTCCCGGCTCCCAAAAGGAAAACCTGAGGCCGGACATGGTCGCCAAAGAAAAAATCCTGATCGTGGACGACATGGAGACCTTCGTCAAGCTCGAAAAAATGCTGCTCGAGCGCTCCGGCTACGAAATCATCATCGCCCGCACCGGCGTCGAAGCCCTTAAAAAAATCCAGGCCGACAAACCCCGCCTCGTTTTCCTCGACATCATCATGCCCGAAATGAGCGGCGACGCCGTCTGCCGTTTCATCAAGGCCAACAAAAACCTCAAGCACATCCCCGTGGTCATGGTCACCACCAAGTCCGACGAGCTTAGCCGCGACCGCTGTCTCCAGGCCGGCTGCGACGACTACATGACCAAGCCCGTCACCCAGCGCGACTTCTTCGACAAAATAAAAAAATTCCTCAACCTCGAAAAACGCAAACACCCCCGCACCCGCCTCCGCATCTCCGCCAACTGCCTCCAGGGCGAGCTCTCCTACCAGAACTACTCCGTGGACCTCAGCCAAACCGGCATCTTCATCGAAACCCCGGACCCCCTCCCCATCGGCACCGACGTCATTATCCGCCTCCCCATCCCCCGCCAGGGCGCTCCCATCCTCGTCAAAGGCAGCGTCATCCGCACCGTTCCTCCCTCCCCTCCCCCCGAAGGCGTCAACTCCGGCATGGGCGTCCGCTTCACCAACCTCTCCTCCGAAGACATCGAAAAAATTAAAACCTTCGTCGCCGATTCCTGAAACTATGCTGAAAGAATGGCTCCCCTCGAGAATCTGGGGGTTGAAACGAAGCTCATCCCCGGTTCAAGAATGGATTTTTTAAGGCATAGCTCCGATGTCCCATGGCTCCACCAAAGAGCGGCCCCTAGCCAAGTTTTGAGCCAGGGGCCCACCGGGCCCTGGGCGTACCGTCGGCCTGGATATCCCTGGTCCGGTTGCGTCCCCGCAGAGCCGCACCCCGTTTCTCCAGGCGAGGAGATTTTACCCAAGGAGCGATGGATTTCCAAGTGCCCTGGGACACCAGAGCCATGCCTCGAAAATCCCAGAGAGTTCGGAGAACCGCTACCCCGGATGGTCTCACCGTTCCCACCGGGGCTGGGGATGGCTTTCTT
>CAIUDS010000154.1 GCA_903897985.1 uncultured delta proteobacterium | reverse complement strand
GGGCGTTGACGATTCGGCCTTCCTCCATATGGATTTCCGCGCTCTGGTCTCCGTTCTTCAAGACGATCTTGCCGGTCTTGCGGCCCACGCCCAGGATCTGGATGATGTCGGGCAGGCTCATCTCGGAGAGCGAACCGGCCACCCCCACCGGCTGCGCCACCGCCACCTTCTTCTCGGCCTTGAGCCGGCTGAGCATGGTGTTGATCTTGGCGCAGAATACATCCACCTTGACCGGCTTGGTGATGTAATCCTCGGCGCCCAGGCTGAGCGCCTTGGTCACCACCCCGGGCTCGTCGCGCCGGGAGAGGAACATGAAGGGAATGCCCTTGATCTCGTCGTCCTTGGTTAGGTCCGCGATGAACTCGAGGCCGCCCTTGCCGGGCAGGTCCACCTCGGTGATGATCAGGCTGGGCTTTTCCGCCTTGGCCTTCGCGAGCGCCTCGTTGCCGTTGCGGGCGATGATTACCTCGAACCCTTCCCGCACCAGCCTCAGCTCGAGCAGGGTGGTCAGGTCTATTTCGGTGTCCGCGATCAAAATCTTGTCCTGCGCCGCCTTGACCCGCTTCAGGTAAATATCGTCCCGCACCACGCTCATC
This sequence comes from uncultured delta proteobacterium, assembly GCA_903897985.1. Lineage (GTDB taxonomy): Bacteria > RBG-13-61-14 > RBG-13-61-14 > RBG-13-61-14 > DRUE01 > CAIYYW01. Next base: position 5,960 of record CAIUDS010000154.1, on the reverse strand, counting down.
AGGATCGGCACCAGCTTGGGATCGAAAATCTTGCCCGTCTGCCGGTTCAACTGTTCCAGGGCCTCGCCCGGCTCGAGCGGGCGGCCGCCCAGCCCGCGGCTGGTGACCATTTCATAGGCGTCCACCAAGGCCAGAATCCGCGCCCCGATCGGGATGGCCTCGCCCTTGAGCCCGTCCGGAATGCCTCTCCCGTCCCAGCGCTCGTATTGGTATTTGAAAATGCCGGAAAGATCGAACGGAAATTTCGCCGCGCCCAGGAGCTTGAGCGGGATTTCGGCCTGCTCCACGATCTCCGCGGGGTCCGAAGTCGCGTCAATCTCCAGGATCGAACAGGGCTTCATGCCCTTTTTGCCCAGGTCGTGGATGTAGGCCGCCAGCGTGATCGCGTCCAGGTCCTTCAGCCCCAGCTCGAGCTTGTTCGCGAGCAGCCGCGCGTACTTGGCGATATTATGGGCATGGCCCTGGACATTGTGGCCCTCCATCTCGAGCAGGCCCATCAGCACATCCAGGGTCTCGAAAAAGCTCGCGGTCAGCCGCTGGTTGCTGCGGGTCTCGCCAATCACCGCGGAACCGTAATCCTTGATCACGCACAACTCGACCTTCGGGTAGCTGCTCTTAAAGCGTTCCTCAAACTCCGCGCTGGTGTCCTCCAGATAGCGCTCCTTGATCATCAGCAAGTCATAGCCTCCGGCGCCCAGCTCCGGGTAGGACTCGTTCAAAGTCCGGAACCCGCGCACCTGGTAGCCCTCGCTCGTGAACAGTTTGATGATAAATTTCCGGATCTGGTCATGCCGCTCGACCACCACCATCCGCTTCCGGAATCTCTGCTCCAGCGCCCGCTTGAGCTCAACCGGACCCGCTTTGACCGAGGGAGCCTCGATCTCCTCGGCCGGCTCCAGCTTGATCCGCTCCGCGGGGATCGACTCCGCATCCGCGATTTCCTCGATGATGATCGCCGGTTCCTTTTTCCTCGCCGCGGCGCCTTTCCCCGCCGGGGCCGCTTTGGCCGGTTCCCCTTTCGCGCCCAGCTCCAGCTCCGATTCCTCGGGCTTTTTCTCCGCCTCTTTCTTGACCAGCAACTGGAAATCTATCAGCTCGTCATCGTCCGATTTCGGCTCCGGCTTTGCTTCCGTCCTCACCGGATTCCCGCTCTCGTCAAATCCCTGGCCCTTGGCGCTCCCCCCGCCGTAAATCTCGAACTCCTCGGACGGCCCGGTCCCGATCGCGATTTCAAAAGCGTTGGAGTCGCCCTTGTACCATTTCTTGATCCCGGCCTCGACCGCGCTTTTCAGGCTGATCAGCGACTTGATGCTCGCGATCCCGGAGACAAACCGGACCTCGTCAATCGCCCCCACATTGTCCGGATCGCTCATCACCACGAGCAGGGCTTTTTCCGTTTTCTTGAATTGGATGGGCAGCAGCCCGTATTTCTCGCAGATATGCACCGGCACCAGCTTGAGCACCGCCTCCGGGATGCTGAGTTCCGCGATCTTGCCCACGGTCAGGTATTGGGTCCGATGCTGCCGGGCCAAGACCCGCAAAAGGCCGACCTCGTCAACCGCCCGCATCTCGATCAGGATTTCTCCCAGTCGCTGTTTGGTCTCCTTTTGCTTGGCCAGGGCCTTGTTCAACTCGGCCTCCTTGATCAGGCCGTCCTGAACCAGCATCTGGCCGATCTTCAAATCTTGTTTAAAGTCCTGCATTTGACTGTAATGAACTAATATACCACTCGCTTTTCGCGTTTGCAAGACCGTTTTTGCCCGCCGGGCATCGCTTCGGCCGGGCCATTTTTTGCGCGCGGGAAACCGGGATTTTGATAAGAACCCGGGGATGTGGTATAAGGAAAACATGGATGTAAAACCGGGCGGAGATTTGTGTCCGCCCGCGCAAAGGAGGGAAGTAATATGGATTTTGATTTGAACGAATCGCAAAAGATTTTGCAGTCATCGCTTAAGAAATTCTGCGACAGCAAGATCCGGCCCGCGGCGGAGGAGATTGACCGGAAAGACGAGTTTCCGGAATGGGTGTGGCCGAGCATCTCGGAACTGGGGCTGATGGGGATCACCATCCCGGAGGAATTCGGGGGCGCGGGCGCGGAGGTGCTTTCCGCGGTGGTGGTAATGGAGGAACTCTCGAAGGTTTGTCCGGCCCTGAGTCTGTCCTGGATGGCCCATTCCCTTTTATGCGCGCATAACCTGTTCATGCATGCGAACCCGGCGCAGCGGAAGAAATACCTGCCCGATCTGTGCTCGGGGAAAAAACTGGGCGCGCTCGGCCTGACCGAGCCGGGCTCGGGTTCGGACGCGGTCAGCATCAAGACCACGGCGAAGAAGAAGGGCGACCGCTACCTCCTGAACGGGACCAAGACCTTTATCACCAACGGCCCGGTCGCGGATGTGATCGTGCTCTATGCCAAGACCGACAAGGACGCGGGCGCCAAGGGCATCACCGCGTTCATCATCGAGAAGGGTTTCAAGGGCTTCTCCACCGGCAAGCGGATCGAGAAGATGGGCCACCGCGGCTCTCCCACCGGCGAGTTGATTTTAGAGGACTGCGAAGTCCCGGCCGAGAATGTCCTGGTCGGCGAGAACCAGGGCATCACCGTGATGATGGACGGGCTGGATGTCGAGCGGACCGTGATCGCGGCCGGCGGCATCGGCTGCACCCAGGCCGCGTTGGATTACTGCATCCAATACGCGCGCGAGCGCGAGCAGTTCGGAAAACCGATCGGCAGCTTCCAGTTCATCCAGGGCAAGATTGCGGACATGTATGCCCAACTCGAGGCCGCCCGGCTCCTGGTTTATAAGGCCGCGGTAATCGCCGGCGGGTCCGAGCGCGGCGGAAGAGGCACCGAGATCAACCGGCTCGCCGCGGCCGCGGCGCTCCTCTCCGGCGAACTCTCCGAACAGGCCGGGCTCCAGGCCATCCAGATTTTCGGCGGGTACGGCTACACCCTCGAATACCCGGTCAACCGCATCCTGCGAGACGCCAAGCTCTACACCATCGGCGCCGGCACCAGCGAGGTAAGAAGGATCATCATCGCGCGGGAATTGCTGAAAATTTAATTCATCCACAGATTGCACAGAAGGACACAGAAAATTTAGCTTGGAAATGCGTCCACAGATTACGCAGATTAACACAGAGAATTAGGATTGGATGAGGAAACTGATAAAATTAATGGGTGATGGGGATGCCTACGGAGCATGAAGACCCGCGGACCCGAGCCATTATCGGGGCGGCCATGGAAACCCACCGCGAATTGGGAAACGGCTTTTTGGAGCCGGTCTATCAGGAAGCCCTGGCCTTGGAATTTTCGGCGCGAAACATCCCGTATCAACGGGAAACTCCGTTGGGCATTAACTACAAGGGGAAGCTTCTATCTTCGGCTTATCGCGCAGACTTCATTTGCTTCGGCGAGATTCTGGTCGAACTAAAGGCACTCCCCGCATTGGGCAATGTCGAGCAATCCCAAATGATCAACTACCTGAAAGCCTCCGGCCTTCGGTTGGGCTTGCTGCTTAATTTTGGAAGGCCCAGCCTTCAGATCAAGCGCATTATCTTTGATCCTCCTCCCGTTTCGACGGGCTCAGATCCGGAGGATCAGTAAGAAAACGAGATTGGAACGTGACCCGCTCAAGATTCATATATAATCTGTGTCTTTCTGTGAAATCGGTGGATGGTTTCTCCCCCAAGCCTTGGGTGGAAGGCCCGATTCTCGATAGTCCGCAGGCAAAAAGATTGAAGCTTGACCCTCTTCAGATTTCAATTTAATCTGTGTCTTTCTGTGAAATCTGTGGATGTATTCTCCTGAAATTTCTGAATTTGATGCGAAAAAAGGTTCTCAAAATTCTTGTGTTTTTGGCCGGCCTGGGCTATTTAGATAGGCGCGGACAATAAAAAATCCAAACTATAGCAAGGAGGAGAAGAAAATGAGAGAGGCAGTGATTGTTGACGGAATTCGCACCCCCATCGCGAGGGCCCACAAGGAAAAAGGATGGTTTCGGACCCTGAAATCGCCGGATTTGCTCACAGCGCTGTTGAAAGCCATGCTTGAGCGCAACCCCAAGGTCAAGGTCGCGGAGGTTGACGGGTTTTATGTCGGATGCGCGAACCAAACCCTGAGCCAGCACGGGATCGCGCGGCTGAGCTGGCTGGGTTCCGGGCTGCCGTTTGAGATTCCCGCGGTGGCTTTTGAAATGCAATGCGCTTCGGCCATGGCCGCCATCCACGGGGCCGCGAACGCGATCATCGCCGGCCAGGGCGACATTTACCTGGTGGGCGGGGCGGAGGACATGCTGCATGTTCCGATGGGAGCGAACATCGAGTTCTGGAGTCAGATCGGCAAGTTCTATAACCCGTTCGAGTTGCCCATGGGCCTGACCGCGGAGAAGGTGGCGGCGAAATGGAACATCGGCCGCCAGGAAATGGATCAGTTCAGTTATGAGAGCCACATGAAAGCGGCCAAGGCCTGGGAACAGGGCAAGTTCAAGAACGAGGTGATCCCGATCGAGGCCACTTTTGAAGACGGGTCCAAACAGATGATTGAAAGGGACCAGTGCCCGCGCGGCGACACCACGGTCGCGGCCATGGGCCAGTTAAAACCGGCGTTTTTACCCCCGGACAAGTCCAAGGGCGTGACCGCGGGAAATTCCTCGCCCCTGAACCAGGGCGCGGCCCTGCTCCTGCTCCTGGAGCGCAGCAAGGCAGATGCCCTCGGGCTGTCCTATCACCTCAAATACAAGTCCGGCGCCATCGCCGGGGTGGACCCCACCATGATGGGTATCGGACCCATCCCCTCCAGCCAGAAAGCCATGAAGCTGGCCGGCATCTCCGCCCAGGACATTGATGTGGTTGAGATCAACGAAGCCTTTGCCAGCCAGTCCATTGTCAGCTTGAAAGAACTCGGGATTCCGCAGGAAAAAGCGAACCTCTGGGGAGGCGCCATCGCCATCGGGCATCCGCTGGGAGCCTCCGGCGCCCGCATCACCGTCACCCTCAACAGCATCATGAAGACCGACAAGAAAGACGCTCAATACGGCCTGGCCACCCTCTGCGTCGGCTTTGGCCAGGGCGCGGCCACCATCTGGGAAAGAGCCAAGTAGATCTCAAATTTCGAATTTCAGAAAAAGGGCGGTTCCGAAAGGGGCCGCCCTTTTTTCCGACATCGTTCCCCCGCCATTGCGCATCGAAAATGGATGGGCCGGGCAAACATTTGACAGGGAAAAAGATGACTGATATTCTTTATTCACTGAACTAAACCAAGGAGGAAAAAAGATCATGAAAGGTTTCTTGAAGAAGAAGGTTCTGATTGTGGCGGTTTTGTGCTCGTTGACCATTTCCACCATCACCTGCGGCTACATCCTTTACCCCGAACGCAAGGGCCAGGCCAAAGGCGCGATAGATGTGCCGGTGCTGGTGATGGACATCCTGTGGTTCATCCCGGGGATCATCCCGGGCGTGATCGCGCTGGTGGTTGATTTCTCCACCGGGTGCGTCTACGAGCCGGGCCAGGCCGTGAAGGGCAAGGCCGGCGCCAAGCTGGACTTGAGGCTGAGAGGATCCGCGCCCGCGGCCGCGGATTTGGAGGTCACCCTGACCGATCCGGAGGGGTCCGCCTCGATCCTTTTGAGCGAGCGCTTCAGCAAGGGCGAGGAAAAATTGGGGACCCTCGACCTCACCCTGCCCGCGGATTTGGCCCCGGGCGACTATAACCTGGCCGTCTCGGTCAACGGGATCGAGAATGCGTCCTGGCCATTGGAGGTTGAGTAGCAAGAATACTCCCATTCGGCAATAATCGGGGGCGGCTGCTTCAGCCGCCCCTTTTTTTGTTTCCATCTTCCCCAATACTCTGACCGGCTAACACTTTTTTTGCCCCCTTCGGGCCGATCTATCCAAGCAAAATTTCTCAACCGCCGCAACGCAATCCCTGCCAGCAAGGTCAGGCGCGCCAGCGACTCCGG
>CAIUDS010000153.1 GCA_903897985.1 uncultured delta proteobacterium | reverse complement strand
GGGTAACTCCCCACCGGCGCGGTCTGCGCAAATCCATCATCTACACTTTGATCCTTCCACTTCTTGATTTCACAATTCTGGTCGCAAAAATTCAACTTGGTTCCATCAAACTGGTTCCCCCACGGATACTTCCGCCCATCGGTCCCCCGCGCCGCCTTTTCCCATCGCGCCTCGGTGGGCAGGCGTTTGCCCGCCCACTCGCAATAACTCTTCGCGTCGTTCCAATCCACCCCCACTACCGGCTGGCGATCACCGGTGAACCCATCATATTTCTTGTTGTCCCGGCACTTCCCCGCCTGAACGCACCGGCTGTATTCTCCCTGGGTCACCTCATCCTTATCCATGTAAAAAGCATCCAGATAGACCTGGTGATACGGCTTCTCATCATCCTCGCATTCGGTATCCACCCGATCATTGCACCCCATCCAGAAATCTCCGGCCGGCACCAACACCATCGGCCCGCCTTGGGTGCCGGATACCTTTTCCTTCTGCGGCGCCGGGGCGGGAGCCGGAGCCGGTTTCTTCTTGGCCGAAGAACCCGCGGCCTCCGCCAGAGCGGAATGCTTTAAGAAGCCGGTTCCGATCAAGCTCACTGTCAAAGCCAATCCGACCACCCAAAACTTCCGGTTCGTATCCCTGCCCTCCTTCTCCTTAGGCTTTTAGCCCCATTTTTGGTTTTCCACCTTTTGCCGAATAAACGTTTAGCGTATTCAAGTCAACAGATCAAATAGATCCATGACCTGCAATTCGTTGCCTAGACCTTCTCTGAAACCGGCCCCAGGAGGCGCTCGGCTAAAGCCAGGAATTGCTCGGCCCGGCTGATCTGCTTTTGCGCCTGCTCTTCGGTGACAGTGTCTCGCTCGCCGTAATCCCCGATCTGCCGAAGGTCATGGGCTTCGCGCAGGTATTGATGGAACTCCAGCGGAACTTTGCCGGCATGGGCAAAGTGCTGTCCGAAAGCGGAGATGATCGCGGAATGTTTGGAGAAGGACATCCCCTCTCCTTCCAGGAAGGCCTCCGCAATATAAAACATGGCATAATAAGCGCGGGAAGCCGCGTAACCCGGATACTCCCCGCTCACCAGCAATTTCGCCGCCCCGATGCTGTCCCGCGCTTCCTCCAGCAACTCCCTTTGGTCCTCGGTCATACCGGGATTCCTTCGCGGCGAATGTTGCGGAGCAAAGGACCTTGACGATGGGCAAAACGGGCTTCGTCCATGAAAATACAACTCAGGACCACATTGTGGCGCAGCGACAGCTCGGTGGCCAGGGGGCTTACGCGGCCGACTTCCTCGCCAGGATTGACCATGCCGCTCAAAACAATCAAAACGTCGAGATCCGATCCGATTTCGGCCTCATTGCGGGCCTGCGATCCAAACAGCAGGATGCGGACGAGTCGGTCCTGATACATCGCTTCCAGACCCCGGCGCAACTCCGCCAGGATGGTCTTAATTTCAGCGGTCATGCTTCCTTCTCGCCTCGCTTCCATTGTAACTCTCGGCATGTTGCCGTTCAAGCGCCGCGCCCCCGGCGCCTTTGGGCGGACGGCAGCCGCAGGGTGCCGTTATTTCTTTCCCGGCCCGCTTCACCCCAGGCTTTCATTTATTATTCAATTATGAATAATATTTTAAGTAAGGATCGAATCCCTCTATCCAGTTTTAAGAGCTACCTGGCGCATCGAATCCCTCCAATATGGCTGAGCCGGCCGATAGGGGAGTTGCGGTTTCGATACGAAGCACGCAGGGCCTGAGCATCTTGGAAGTTCGACCCGCCCCGCAATACACGCGAATAACCTCGAACCGGCCCCTTGGGGTTCTGGCTCGGGCTGCCTTGATAGTAACTCTTATCATACCAATCCGCCACCCATTCCCACGTGTTCCCGGCCATATCCAGAACCCCATAAGGGCTGGCATCAGAAGGTTTACTACCAACCGGTAAGGTGTTGCCGCGGCAACCTCTAAAATTGGCCTTGGTGCAATCCGGTTTTTCATTTCCCCACGGATAGATTCGGCCGTCTGTCCCTCGCGCTGCTTTTTCCCACTCTGCCTCCGTGGGAAGCCGTTTTCCCGCCCACTCACAATAATTCCTAGCATCCTCCCAGCTCACCCCTATCATTGGCTGACGATCCCCATCAAATCCTTGAAAGCGGTCTTTATCCTTACTCGAAGAGTCATCATTCTCGCGCCCCTGGCATTTCCCCGCTCGAACACAATCCTGGTATTCCGCATTCGTCACTTCAACCCGATCAATGGAAAAGGCATCCAAATAGATCTCGTGATAGGGTTCTTCATCCTTTGGACACTTCTTTTCCACTTGCTCATTGCACCCCATCCAGAATGGCCCGGCGGGCACCTGGACCATCATTTCAGGGGCCTTGCTAGCCGAGGTGGCTTGTGACGCTGGTTCGGTAGGTAAGGGCCTTTGGCCGGTTGCGCCCGGCAGCGGCAGGGCCGGGGCAAGCAACAAGGCACCGAGCGAGAGTAAGCCTAATTGGTAAAGGGCCCTCTTCATGGCGCATCCTCCAGAGCCAGATTAGCCCAACTCTATCGCAGAATGAGAGGCGATTCAAGCCCAATCAATCCACGACCGAAGAGCGGTCGCGGCTACCATTCAAAGCAAGGCGCGGTTTTCGCAACTGGAAGAGGAGCAGGCTGGAAGCCTGCACCACAATTGGTCGCTGGCTATATTGCGAGCCCGATCCTGACTACCCGGGTGCGGCTGATTTTGTCCGCGAGCGAACGCCGCTCCGGATCGGCCGGGATCGAGAGCATCGGAAGTCCCAGCGGCAAGAGGCAGGCGAGCAACGCGAGCGCGCGCAGGAGCGCCCGGCCCAGGAGGGGCGAATCGCCGGTCTCGTCTTCCACCCGCAGGCGGAGCAGCATCTGGCCCGGGGTCTGCCCGGCGGTGGCGGCAAAGAAAGTCTGAAAGCCGAGGAAGATCAGGACCATGACCAGGGCGAGGGGCAGCGCGATCCGGAGCAACCCTTCGCTCAACAGGATGGTCTGCAGCGAGGACCCGAGCACCCGGAACGCGGCCGCGGCCAGCACAGCCAGGATGACCAGATGGATTCCCAAATCCACCAGGCCGGCCTCGATTCGACGACCAAGCAGGGGCAGGGCCTGCCGTGCCCCTGCCTCTGGTTCTTCCGGTGACGGGGCCGGCTCGGCGGCGGACAAGGAAGGTTCGGATTCATCCGGGCCCGGCAGCGCGCTTTCCTTGAACTCGGGCGCAAAAGCGTCCGGTTCCGGGCTTGGCTCGGGAGGCG
>CAIUDS010000152.1 GCA_903897985.1 uncultured delta proteobacterium | reverse complement strand
GATCTGGATAGGCGAGCCGCTGGTGATTCAGTTGTTCCGCCAGGAGCATAGCTGATTAGCCAAGCTCGGAAGGGATAACCGCTGAAAGCATCTAAGCGGGAAACCCGCCCCAAGATAAGATCTCCCTCTGACGGGAAACCGTCGGCTAAAGGGCCCTGGTAGACTACCAGGTTGATAGGCCGGAGGTGGAAGCGCTGCAAGGCGCGCAGCTCACCGGTACTAATCGCCCGTGCGGCTTGACCATAAAATATTTTCTGCCTGAGGCGCCGATTCTTTTGCATAAGAATCATTCGGGAAACGGGACATTCTTGTCCCGTAACTAAGAGAATCTCGCAGGATAAATCTTGCAATTGTCTGAAATTTGAAATCTGAAATCTGAGATTCAATGCGTAGCATTGACAGAATTCCTCGGTGGCCATGCCGGAGGGGTCACACCCGATCCCATCCCGAACTCGGTCGTTAAGCCCTCCAGGGCCGATGATACTGCCAGGTTGCCTGGTGGGAAAGTAGGTCGCCGCCGGGGGTAATTTTAAAAAAGCCCGTCAGAAATGACGGGCTTTTTTCGGGCTTGCCCTGCGAAGCTCTGGAATCGGAGCGAAGCAGGGTCCCGGGTCGCGCCGGTTGCGCAATTAAATTTTTCTACTATACTTTATTTGATCGTTAACGCGACTAAGTCAGGAGGAGGGAAAAATGAGCAAGGAGTTCAAGTCGGTTTTGGCGGGGATGCTTTTCGTGGGGGCGATTCTTTTGATCGGCTGCGCGACCAAGCAGGACGAAAATGTTCAGCAGAATCCCCCGCCCCAGACCCAGCAACCCGCGGCGCCGTCCTCGCCGGCCCCGTCATCAGCCTGCAAGCAGGCTTGCAATGACGATAGTGACTACTGCGAGGACGACTGCTATTATTACTCGTATGACGATGATGATTACGATGATTGCCTGGCTGGTTGTGATTCCGATTATAGTGATTGTCTAGGCAAATGTAAGTAAATAGCAACGAGCCATCCCATTAAAAAACCCCGTCCGCATGGGCGGGCCGGTGCGATGACTGCCGGGCCAGGCGCCCGGGCGGCGTCCCGCAAAGAAGTTAACGGATTTTTTCGTTGTGGGGCAGGCTTCCAGCCTGCAAAATAGATTTGACCGAACAACCATGACGGGTGGGAGGGATCGCCGCGCTCGGGTCCGGGGTCTTGCTCGAGACATAAAAAGGAAAATCATCCCGGAAAATCCCCTTCAAACCGTAATCCCGATCGGAACTCGACGGAAGGGCGATCGCGAACTTCTTGACGCAGGACGCCGGAAGCAGCCGCATCATCAAGACCAGGCCGATTTCCAGACCGATCCTCCTCCGGACTCGTATGGGATGGGCAAGGCTCATATAAGAAAAAATACGGCAACTCCTCCTTTCCGTCAAATGTCCCGGCCGTTGCGAGCCTCGAATTTTATTTGACGGTTTTCTCCGAATTCCGAACTCCGAATCCCGAATTCCCGATTTCCAAATTCCAGTTGCTTTTGACAAAATTTTCGGCTATATATAGTGGCGATTTTGGACGGAATCAATTGCCAGCCCGGCTGGAGCAAGCAAGTTTGAGAATGGACGCGGGAGTTTTCTGGACGGCAGGGGACAGATACCCCGGCTGGCGCGGGCGCCGGGAAAAAAGGAGGGTAAGCTATGTGGCGAAGGCTGTTAGGCGGGAAAAACTACGGTTTTTTTGAATTGTTCAACCGCCATGCCGAGGCGACCATGGAGGGGGCGCGCGCCTTGCTGGCGATGTGCGATGAATTCCCGGACATCAAGAACCGGGTGAACCGGGTGGAAGAGTTGGAGCACGAGTGCGATTCCATCACCCATATGACCATGGACCTCCTCCACCGGACCTTCATCACCCCGCTGGACCGCGACGAGATCGTCCAGTTGATCTCCAGGATGGATGATGTGATGGATTCGATTGACCGGGCGGCCAAGACCATGCTCTTCTTCGAGATCAAGTCGGTGCCGGACAAGTTGAAAGAGATGATCAAGGTGCTGACCCAGGCCCAGGAGCAGGTGCTCAACGCGGTGAAACTGATCCCCGGGTTCAAGTACGGCGATAAGCTCCGCGAGATCCACAAGGAAATCCACCGCCTCGAAAACATGGGAGACGACATCCATCATGCCGGGGTCATCGAGTTGTTCCATGACAATGCCAATGACCCGCTCCTGGTGATCAAGCTCAAGGAGATCTACGAGACCATCGAGGAAGCTAATGATAAATGCGAGGACATCGCGGACATCATCGAGAATATCGTGCTGGAGCATTTTTGATGACCGCCCTGATCGTGATCACGATCCTGCTCGCCCTCGCCTTTGATTTCGTCAACGGATTCCACGACGCCGCCAACTCCATCGCCACCGTCGTTTCCACCCGCGTCCTCACCCCCCGCCAGGGCGTGGCTTGGGCGGCCTTCTTCAATTTCGTCGCCGCCTTCACCTTCGGCGTCAAAGTCGCCATGGTGGTGGGCAAGGGCGTGGTCCACACCGACGCCATCACCGTGCCGGTGATCCTGTGCGGGCTGATCGGAGCCATTATTTGGAACCTGATCACCTGGTGGCTCGGTTTGCCTTCCTCGTCCTCCCATGCCCTCATCGGCGGCTACGCCGGAGCCGCGGTCGCGTTCGGCGGCGTGAGCAAGCTGCTCCCGGCCGGCTTGATCAAGATCGGAATTTTCATCGCGCTCGCCCCCGTCATCGGCATGGCGCTCGGCGCCCTGAACCAGGTGATCGTGACCTTGCTCGTCCGCAACAGCAAGTCTTCCCCCAGCCTGACCAACCTCTTCAAGCGCCTCCAACTCGTGTCTTCCGCCATCTATTCCTTTTCGCACGGGACCAATGACGCCCAGAAGACCATGGGCATCCTGTTTGCCCTGATGGTGGCCGGCGGAAAAATTTCGATGGACAGCCACATGCCGCTCTGGATCATTTTCGCCTGCTACACCGTGATCGCCGCGGGGACCCTGTCCGGCGGGTTCCGGATCGTGCGCACCATGGGCACCCGGCTCACCAAGTTGAACCCCATGAACGGCTTCTGCGCCGAGACCGGCGGCGGCGTAACCATCCTCGCCGTATCCGCACTCGGCATCCCCGTGTCCACCACCCATACCATCACCGGCGCCATCCTCGGCGTCGGCCTCGTCACCCGCCGCCGCTCGGTGCGCTGGCTCTTGGCCGGCCGCATCCTCTGGGCCTGGTTCCTAACCATCCCCCTCTCAGCCCTCATCGCCGCGGGCTGCTATCTCCTGTTCGGAAGATTCCTTTACTAGCCGCGGCTCCGCTTAAATCGTTTTGACCCACTCCTCGATTCTTCGCCGGAGCTGACCCCGTAATTCCCGGGTCCGCGCCGGCTTTTCCTCGTGAGTGCCGGTGAAAGCTGACGGGTCCTCCAAACTACGGCAAGGGGAGGGAATCCAGCGCTCCGCGGGATGGGAGTTGAGTAAAACGGAATTTAGCTTTAAAATCTAGGCAGGAAAAAAACCGGGGGGAAAATGGGATTTGTAAAAACCAAAGAAGAGCTGGATAAGTTATTCAGCATCGGAGTGCGCAAATTCTTCGGCGCGCAAATGCTGGGCGCCATGTTTGAAACCAAGCCGGAAATCGTCAAGCGGCTTCTGCCTCCGCCGCTCGAGCCCGCGGACACGCCCGGCGGGCTGATGTTCATCGCCCGTTACCCCGAGACCAATCTCGGCCCGGGCTACCGCGAAGCCGCGCTGTTTTTGAGATGCAAATACCAGGGAGAACCCGGGAGTTATTGCCTGAGCATGCCCATAGACAGCGAGGAAGACCGCATGCACAACGGCCGGGACATTTTCGGCTTCCCGAAAAAAATGGCGAATATCCAACTCGAGAAAAGCGGCTCGGAAGTTCACGGTTGGGTGGAGCGCAGAGGCATCCGGTTCGTGGAGATCAAGGCTTCACTCACGGGCAAGCTCCCGGAAATGCCCAAGCTCGGTCCGACTTTCCTGTTCAAGGCCTCGCCCAGGATTGACCTCTCGCCCGGGTTCGACGGCCCGGTTTTTCTCTGCCGGCACCAGACCGACATTGAAATGAAGAGCCTGGAGATCGGGAGCGCGACGATCAATTTGCAGCCGTCTCCGTCAGACCCTTGGGCCGAGATCGAGGTCACGAAAATCGTGATCGCCTTTTACCTGGTCTCGGACAACACCATGCAGCCGGGCAAGGTCCTGACCGAAGTGGACGGGAACGCCTTCCTGCCCTATTACTTCAAGATGGTCGATTTTTTCAGTGCCAAATAAATTGCAGGAGTAGCAGATGGTAGACTTTGAAATGACCGAAGCGCAGAGGCAGATCGTTTCCACCGCGCGGGATTTCGGGAAGGAGGTCCTGCTCCCGGCCGAAACGCGGCTGGATCTGATCCAGGAGCCCGAAGCGGTGTTCAAGGACGAGCAGTTCTGGAAAGCCATGAACCAGGCCTACCAGCTCGGCTTTCACAAGATGCCGCTGCCCGAGGCGGTCGGCGGTCTGGGCCTGGACCCGCAGACCACCGGCATGGTCTGGGAGGAG
>CAIUDS010000151.1 GCA_903897985.1 uncultured delta proteobacterium | reverse complement strand
ACTTTTGCGGAGAGCCGCAGGCTCTCTTGTTTCTCACTAATCGAATGGCAGACCGAATGCTGCATCCGCCGCGGCCGCCAGCCCCAGCTCGGGGCACCTGAACATCTGAACAAAATCTCTCAATCTGGTATTCTGGTACCAGAATACCAGAATAAGCGGAGGACTTGGCGGGCGCGGCGCCTGGCCGATTCTGCCGGCTGTTCTATTAGCCGCTTTTCTCCAAAACTAGGGACTGTCCCTAGTTTTGAGCCTTTGTTTATGCGGGAATGCGGTTGATTATGGTCTGAGGTCTAAGGTCTGCGGTCGGAAGTCACGAGTCGGATGCGCAAGCGGCAGATTTGCGAGGACTCGGGAAGCACTTTGAATTTTTCGGACAGGCCGTAGCCTGGGAGCCATAGGCTCTCTTTTTCAACAGCAATCAGCCGGTAGATTGGACGGAGGTGTCTCGACACCCTGAGGTCCTGCAGGATTTCCTTGAGCTTGCGGCTGTCATCCCAAGCCCCGCGCATTCGAAGGCCTGAACAAAATCGCTCAATCTGGTATTCTGGTACCAGAATACCAGAATAAGCGGAGGACTTGGCGGGTGGGGGGACGGGCTGATTCTGTTGGCGGTTCTATTAGCCGCTTTTCTCCAAAACTAGGGACTGTCCCTAGTTTTGAGCCTTTGTGGATAAGGGAATGAGGCGATTTTAGATTATGGGTATGTGGTCTGAAGTCTGGGGCTGGAGACTCCCTATCAACCTATCAGCTCATCAACCTTCCATGTTTCCCTGACTACCGGCTACGGCTTTGGAGGCGGATTTTGAGGAGGCAGATTTGTGAGGACTCGGGCAGGACTTTGAAATTTTCGGACAGGCCATAGCTTGGGACCCACAGGACCCGCAGGGTCTCTTTCTGGCTGGCGAGGACCGGGTAGATCGGGCGCAAATTTCGCGGCACCTGGAGGTCCTGCAAAATCTCCTTGAGCTTTCTATGGCCGTTCATGCCCAATGGTTGGAGCCGGTCGCCGGGCCTGGGCGTCCGCAGCCAAAGGCTGTCTTGGGGGTGATTCAGGCATAGGTAAACTTGATCAATGCCGGTTTCAAAAATGCTTCCGCGCTTGGGCTTCTGGTGGGAGGATTTCTTGAACCGGGCATAGTCGGAGGGTTCAATCTTGAGCGAAAGTTGGTACTCGTTCGAGAGACGGAGGCTGGTCTCGCCCGGGATTTTGACCCTGACCGGCTTGAATGGGATCGCAGGTTTGGGCTGGGCCAGTTCAATTGATAATCGGTCATAACTCTTGAGAATCGTGATACCCGCGGGCAGGTCAATTTCAAAGCTGGGTTTGCCCGCGTCCAATAACTGCTCGAGTTCGAGGACATGGGTGGCGGAGATCCGGCGTAGGTCCTTTTTCAAGGCCAGGATCGCCAATCTAATTAGTCGGCGCCTGATGGCAAGGTCTTCCTTGAAAAATTTCGGCAGATGGAAACTGATCCGTCCAAGCCGACAATGAGCGAGTTTTGCGAAAGCCTTTGCAGCCGTCTTTTCCAGAAATTTTTCGTCCTCCCTCAATAGCTCCGAGGTTTTTCCCAAAGCGGCCACGATGGCGGGGTTATAAGTCTTGAGCATGGGAATGAGTTCGGCGCGGATGCGGTTTCTCAGGAATCTTTTATCCAAATTAGTTTTGTCGGTGCGGAAGGCAAAGCCTTTTTCATCACAATATTCCAAGATTTGCTCGTGAGTCACTTGAAGCAGGGGCCGGATGAATTTATCGCGGACCGGGGGCATGCTGGCCAGGCCCAGCATGCCCGAGCCGCGCAAGAGGTTGATAAGGACACTCTCAGCCTGGTCATCGGCATTATGTCCCAGGCCGACTTTGTCGGTCCTGGTCTTGGCCGCGGCCCGTAGTAAAAAAGCATAACGCATCTCCCTGGCCAGTTCCTCGGTTGACCCTTTCAGCTTCTTATGCCACCCGGGCGCAGCCCGCCCCGGGATGAACTCGACTTTATATTTATCCGCGAGCGTCCGCGCGAAGGACTCGTCGCGGTCAGAGTCCTTGCCGCGCAGCCGGTGGTTATAATGAGCCGCGGCCAGGTTCAACGAAAATTCTTTCTTCAGTTCCAAGAGAACATGGAACAACGCCACCGAGTCCGGCCCGCCCGAGAGCGCAACCAGAACTTTGTCCCCGCGCTTGAGCATTTGGTATTTCCGGATCGCGGCTTGGGCTTTGGCAACCAAATTCATCTATAAATTTATAGAACCATTTTCATTTTCGCGCAAGTCAAAGGCAAAAGCAAAAAGGTGGAATGAGGCAGGAGGAAGCAGGGTTGAGTTCAAAAAAGCCTTTTTTTCTCAAAAATTAAGCAAGTTAAGGGTTTTCGGATACATACAAGATATGGGCATGGCTTCATGATACATACAATATGCAGGGGGTTTTCCCCGCATGTTGAAAAAAAAGGGAAAAATCGGAGGGGAGATGCATTTTTCGCTTGACAAATGGCGGTAAATGGAGCTAGAATAACACGCAATGGAAGAGAAAGGCTCAAAGAGTCCCAAGACGGGGAAAATGCTGGTTTCGCTTCGTGGCGGTTTTCTCCACAAAATCGGAGAGAACGGCCGCATCAACTTGCCGAGCAACTTCAAGGAAGCGCTGCTGAACCGGGGCGTGAACCGTTTGATCGTGATCCGGGACTTGGACTGTTTGCGGGTGTGGCCGGAGGACGAGTGGGAGAAGCGGGAGGCGGCTTTTGAGGAACTGAATCTTGACGACAGCAAGGTGAGCGCGTATTTGCGGTATCTGTATGCGAACCTCTCGGACCTGGAGACGGACAGCCAGGGCCGGTTTGTGATTTCGGAGGAATTGAAAAAGACGATGGAGTTGAAGGGCCAGGTTTTTATTTTGGGCATGGGCAATTTGTTTGAAGTCTGGAACCCGGAGGCTTACCACTTCAAATCGAAGGAACTGGAACAGGGTTTCAGCGGGAATAGGAATTATGTGGCGGAGCTGTTGGAGAAGAGAAAGCATGAACAACGGGACTAAAGTCCCCCCCACAAAATGGTGTGCGGACAAGAGTGTCCGCACTACGAAATGAATGAGCGAGCAGAGTTTCACCGGCCGGTTTTGGTAAAGGAGTTGATCGAGCTGCTCCGGCCGGAGGCGGGGCAGGTGATCGTTGACTTGACCATTGGCGGGGGCGGACATGCGGAGGCGATCTTGGAGGCAATGGGAGGACAGGCGAGACTGATTGGGATTGACCGGGACCCGGAGGCGATCCGGTTCGCGGGCGAAAGGCTATCCCGTTTTGGCGCCGCGGTGCAACTGATCCACGGCCGTTTTTCCCGCCTTCCCGAACACTTGGATCAACTCGGCATTGAAAAGGCCGACCGGATTTATGCCGATTTGGGGGTGAGCGCGCGCCAGCTCGAGAGCGCGGAGCGCGGGTTCAGCTTCATGCGCGAGGGCCCGCTGGACATGCGCATGGACCAGAGCGAGGGCGAGCCGGCGAGCAAGATCCTGCAAGAATTGAGCGCGCAGGATTTGGAAAAGATTTTTCGGGAATACGGAGAAGAGAGATTTTCGCGTCGGGTGGCAAAGGCGATTGAGCGGAAGCGGAAGCAGGGGTTGAAATTGGGTCGGACCCGTGAGTTGGCCGGATTGGTAGAGGCCGAGGTTAGAAGCGGACAACGGATCCATCCCGCCACCCGAATTTTTCAAGCGCTCCGGATCTATGTGAACGAGGAGATTCAGGAGTTGCGGCAGGGGCTGAAAGGAGCTGCGGAACGGCTCGAGGCGAAGGGGCGCATGGCGGTCATCAGTTACCATTCCCTGGAGGACCGGGAGGTGAAGCAATTTTTCCGCGCCGGGGAAAAAGCGGGCGAGTTGGGGATTTTGACCAAGAAACCGCTGGTTCCGGCGGAGACGGAACTCCGGTCGAATCCCCGGAGCCGGAGCGCGAAGCTCCGGGCCGCGGAGAGGATCTGACATGGGTACCAGCAGCATCAGCATGATCCGGCCGGGTAGCCTGCACCGGCAGGCGCCCCTGACCCGGAACCCGGTGCGACTGTCGGTGTTCCTCGGCTGGGTCCTGCTCTTCACCGCGGGCGGAATCTTCTGCCTCTGGACCTGTCTTTCCGCCCGGGCCGAGCAGCGTCGGATCGCATCGCTCAAGGGCGAGTTGCAGGAACTGCGGATGGTCAACAGTCAATTCAAAGGGGAAGTGGCCCGGCTGGAAAATCCGGCGCGGGTGGAAAAAATAGCCCGGGAACAAATCGGCCTGGTGTATCCGGAGCCGAGCCAGGTTATGCGCCTGGGCTTGTTGGAGGACACCAAAGAGGTCTCAATGGCCCGACCCTGAAGGAGCCCATCGGAAAATGCAGATGGGCGGTAGTTGGAGCTAGCTGAAGCGGAAGCGGGAAAAAGAGGAGGCGAAGAGCTCCGATGGGCTCCTTGAGGGTGGGGGTGGGCGGTTGGGAGCGAGATGCGGGAGGAGCCTAAAAAGTCGAATCGGCTCAGGATTATCAGTGTCCTGGTATTTTTTTATTTGCTGTTTGGAGTCATCTCTTTTCGGACCTACCAACTGCAAGTCCTGAACGCTGAGCAACTGAAAGCGTTGGCCCAGCGCCAATATCTGAAGAAGACCGCGCTTAGGTATCCCCGGGGTGTGATCTACGACCGGAACCTGGAGGAGCTGGCGGTCAGCCGGAAAAGCTATTCCATCTTCGCCAAGACCCGGCAGGTGAGAGACCCGCATGCCACGGCGCGAAGGCTGTCCCGGATCCTGGAGCTGGACAGCTCGGCGCTCGAGCGCAGGTTAAAGAGCGGCGAGCCCTTTGTCTGGGTGGACCGGCCGGTGGGCGAGGAGCAGGGAGAAGCCGTGATGGCGCTGAAAATACCCGGCATCGGCGCGCAGCCCGACGAAAGCCGCTACTATCCGGGCGGAGAGCTGGGCGGCCAGGTCCTGGGTTTTGCCGGGGTGGACGGCCAAGGCCTCGAGGGCATTGAAAAAATGTTCGACGATAACCTGCGCGGCAAACCCATCTTCCTCACCGTGGAGAAGGATGCCAAAGACGAAATCCGGATGTATGTGGATGAAGAGGACTTGAGCGCGCGGCCGGCCAGCCTGGTATTGACCCTTGACCAGGCCCTTCAGCACCTGGCCGAGCAGAAACTGGAGGAAACGGTCAAGAAATGGAACGCGCGTCGAGGATGCCTGATCGCCATGGACCCGGAGACCGGCGCCATCCTGACCCTGGCGCTCTATCCCGGGTTCAATCCCAATCAATACCAGGCGTATCATCCCCAGGCCTGGCGGAACTGGGCCTTCGCCGACACTTACGAACCCGGCAGCACCTTCAAGGTCTTTGTCCTGTCCGCAGCCCTGGAAGAGCAAAAGGTCAGCCTCACCGACACCGTGAACTGCGAGAACGGAGCTTATGTGGTCTCCGGCGACACCATCCACGATATGAAAAAATACGGCGAACTGACCGTGCCCCAGGTCCTGATCTACTCCAGCAATATCGGCATGGCCAAGGTGGCCGAGAAGCTGGGACCCGCTTTGCTCTATGGTCACCTCGCCCAATTCGGGTTCGGAGCCAAAACCGCGATCGGTTTCCCGGGCGAGCGCTCCGGCTGGCTGCGGGCCTATAAGAAATGGCCCGCGATCACGCTCCGCACCATCGGCTTCGGCCAGGGCGTCACCGTCACCCCTATCCAGATGGTCACCGCGCTGTCCGCGGTAGCCAACCGCGGGGAATTGATTGAGCCTTATCTCGCGGAAAAACTGGTTTACCCGGATGGCGCCGAGCGGTCGCTCCACCGGCGGACCCTGGTCGCCAAGGTGTTGTCTAAAAAGACCGCGAACCAGATGGCGGAACTGATGACTGAGGTGGTTAATTCCGGCACCGGGGCCAAGGCCCAGATCCCGGGCTACCAGGTCGCGGGCAAAACCGGCACCGCGCAAAAGCCTCGGCCCAAAGAACTGGGGGGCGGATACGAGCCGGCCAAATGGGTCTGTTCTTTTATGGGGTTCGTGCCCGCGGACAGACCGCGGCTCGCCATGATCGTGATCATTGACGAGCCCCAGGCCGATTTCGCCACCGGCGGAATGATCGCGGCTCCGGTTTTCCAGGAAGTGGCCAAATACGCCCTGACCACCCTGGGCGAACTGCCGGAAGCCGCTTCCGGCCAGGACCTCAAAACGGCCTTGACCGGGACCGTGGTCGGGGAAACCCCGACCCTTGCAAAAGAAATCAGGGTAATCCCGGAGTTGGCGCCGGGCCGAATCCCGGATTTGCGGGGCATGGCGCTCGCAGAGGCGCTCGGGCTGGTTTCTCGCCTGGGCCAGCAAGCGGCGATCTTCGGCAGCGGCTGGGTGAAGGAGCAAGAGCCGGCCCCGGGGGACCTTTTGAGCGGGAAAGTTATTTTAAGATTGAGCCAGGAAAAAGAATGAAGCTGAAGGAGCTTATCAAAGATATTCCAGTCAAATCCTGGAAGGGAAACCCGGAGTTGGAGATCTCCGGGATCAGTTACGATTCTCGGAAGGCCCGTCCGGGCGATCTGTTTGTCGCGGTCCCCGGCACGGTTAAAGACGGCCATGCCTATATCAAGCAGGCTAGGGGCCGAGGGGTGGTGGCATTCCTGGTGAGTCGGGAGGTCGAGGCGGATGCGCAGGAAACGGTGGTGGTGGTGGATGAGCCAAGGCTCATGCTGGGCATACTCGCCTCCCGACTTGCCGGAGACCCGAGCCAAAAGATGGAGTTGGCGGCCATCACCGGCACCAACGGCAAGACCACGACCAGCTATTTGATCGAGGCGATCTCCGCGGCCGAAGGCAAGCAATGCGGAGTGATCGGGACGATCGCCTATCGCTGGAAGGGGAATGCGCTCGAGGCCGCCAATACCACCCCGGAGTCCGTGGAGATTATAAAGATCCTCGCCCAGATGCTTAAGAGCGGGGTCAAGCGCGCGGTCATGGAGGCGAGTTCCCATGCCCTGGACCAGAAGCGCGTCTCGGGCATCGCGTTTCGCGCCGGCATCTTCACCAACCTCACCCCCGAGCACCTGGATTATCATCATGACATGGAAAATTATTTCCGCGCCAAGGCCCGGCTCTTTACCGAGGTCCTGCCCGGAAAATGGCTGGGAGGGAAAAAGGGGTTCGAGCCGGTGTCCGTGATCAATTTGGACGACCCCTATGGCCAGCGGCTGTTCAAGATGATCCCGGGCAAAAAAGTGAGCTACGCCTTGGAAGCGGGATCTGCAACCTATCGGGGAGAGATTGTCGAGCACGGATGGGACGGGATCAAGGTGAAGGTCGCCGGTCCCTCTGGAGAATTCCTGGTGGAAAGCCCGCTCCTGGGCAAAATCAACGCCAGCAACATCCTGGCCGCGGCCGCGGCTCTGATGGAACTCGGGACCAAGCCGGAACAGGTCATTGCCGGAGTCAGGAAATTGAACGCGGTCCCCGGCCGGCTGGAACAGATCGAAAACAAACGCGGGTTCCTGGTGCTGGTTGATTATGCGCACACGCCCGACGCCCTGGAAAAGGCCATCGCCGTGGTCAAGGAATTGTGTCAGCACCGGATGATCGTGCTGTTCGGATGCGGCGGCGACCGGGACCGCACCAAGCGCCCCAAGATGGGCGCGATCGGCGCCCGGGGCGCGGACCTCCTGGTGGTGACCAGCGACAACCCGCGCACCGAAGATCCGCTCGCGATCATTTCGGAAATCGAGCCCGGGGTGGTGAAAGGCGGAATGAAAAAAGTGAGCGGCAAGGGCCGGCCGGGCAAAGGTTATGTGATCGAGCCGGACCGCAAGGCCGCGATCGAACTGGCGCTCGGGTGCGCCTCGGCGGGCGACTGCGTGCTCCTGGCCGGCAAGGGCCACGAGGATTACCAAATCCTCGGCACGAAAAAAATCCATTTGGACGACCGGGAAGAGGCGAGAAGGATATTGGGGTCAGAGCTTGAGTTATAAGTTAACCATGCATATAAGAATGAAAGAATTAGCGCAAGTAATCGGCGGAGAAATCCGGCAGGGGAACCCGGGCCTGATGCTCAACGGCGTGAGCACGGACTCGCGCGCGCCGGCCGCAGGCCGGATTTTTTTCGCGCTTGCGGGCGAGAAGTTCGATGGCCACAAATTCGTGCGCGAGGTCGCGAGGAAAGGCGCGAGCGCCGCGGTGGTCAAGCAGGGCTACCAGGCCAAAGTCCGGAAGGATTTCGGCCTGATCTTGGTCGAGGATCCGTTGTTCGCGCTGGGCGAGTTGGCGCGCTATCAGCGGTCGCGGCTTTCGGCCAAAGTGATCGGCATCACCGGGAGCGTGGGCAAGACCACCTGCAAGGAAATGGCCGCGTTGATCCTGGGCCGGAAATTCAAGACCGCGAAGAGCTCGGGCAATTTCAACAACCTGATCGGGCTGCCCCTGACCATTTTTCAGATTCCCGCGGACGCCGAGGCCGCGGTGCTCGAACTCGCGAGCAACCGGCCCGGAGAAATCGCGCGGCTTTCCGAAATCGCCCAGGCCGAGATCGGCGTGATCACCAAAATCGCGGAGGCGCACCTGCTCGGGTTTGAAGACCTTCCGGGCGTGGAGCGGGAAAAACGGGCGCTCGCGGCGTCGCTCGGGGCCAAGGGGATTTTCATCTTCAACCTCGCGGACCCGCGGCTGGCCCGGCTGGCCCGGGGTTTTGCCGGAAGAAAAATCGGGTTTGGATTCAAAGCGGCGAAATTCCGCGGAGCGGAAATGGAAGT
>CAIUDS010000150.1 GCA_903897985.1 uncultured delta proteobacterium | reverse complement strand
AGCCGCCTTTTCGCCTAGAGGCCGATCATTAGAAGGAAATTTTCGCCTCGATTTTTCCGTTCGAGGGATTCAATTCCAGAAACAACTTTTGCTCGCGCTGACAGAACTCGTCATCGCCGCCGGGTTTTGCGGCTTCGCACTCGACTTTCTTGACCGCCGTTCCCGAGGAAGCGACGGTCTTGGGGGGAGCGGAAATTCCTTCCACCAGCAGAACCACCGGCCGCTTCAAGCCCTGGCTGGAAAGCTCGATTCCCTGGGCATCTCGTTTCCAACTAACCTTTCCGTTCATGCCCGCGGGGTCCGAGAGGTTCCTGCTCCCGCTCCCGGCTCCGGGCAACAGCCAAAAAGTGTCCTGCTCCGCAAACGCCGCATTGAACAAATGCCCGCCATATCTTGATTTCACCCAGAGCGGGATCAAAGCGCCTTCTTTGACATATACGGGAAAATCGGAAAGAGAAAATTTTTGATTGATGCTCACGCCACCCGGGAAGGTTTGGGAAAGATCATACCAGTATCTCCAGTTCCCGTCGGGCAGCTCGACAAAAACCTTACCGCCCGGCTTTTTGATCGGCGCCACGAAAATGGAATCGCCGAGATAATAATTTTCACCTTCCTCTTTTTCGACCAGGCTCTTGCCCGCCGCAAACCGCTCCGGCAGCAGGCTGTAAAGATACCATTCGAGTTCCTCATGTTCGACCGCGAGCCGGCGGTAGATGTCCACCACCTCGTCCCCGTATTTCCAGGGCCGGTGCTCGGCGATCCCGCCGTTTTCCATGAACGGCACAAACGCGCCCCACTGCGCCCAGCGCACGAAGAGCTCGCGCTCCCCCTTCCCCGCTCGGTACCCCCCGATATCAAAACCCGGCGAGACATATCCGGCGTTAACGCACTTGAAGAAATCCCGGCGCGCGTCGCGCATCCCGTTCCAGGTCGGGTCATGGTCGCCGGTCCAGGTCATGAAGCTCACCTCATGCGTGGCGAAAACAATGTCCGGGCCGAGGTAGAGAGGGTTCACCCAATGCGGCAGGCCCATGCTGTGTTCGTTGAACTCCTCGATCCCCCGCGCCATCACCACAATCGGCTTGCCGGTATGCTCGCGGCCGTAATTGAAAAAATCGGCATAGTAAGCGGCTGAGTAGGCCCGCTGCCGCGAAATCCCTTTCAGCGCCACCATGCCTTCCACGCCGTCCACTTTCCAGCCGTCAATCCCCAAATCCAGCGCCCGGTTCATCAGGTTGTGCCAGTATTTCATGGCCTCCGGATTTTGGTAATCAATCAACCCGCCGGTGCCTTTCCACCATTTGTATTTCTCGAGGCCTTTGGCGAAATATCCTTTTTCCAGGTCGGCCTGGTAATCGGGATTATCCGTGTTGACCGCGGAGGTGGTCCAGAGCAGCACCGCCAAGTCCTGGCGCTTGAGTTCCGCAATCAGTTTTTCATAGTCCGGGAACCGCTGGCGGTCGAACGAGAAATTGTTGTAATAGGTTTCCCAGGGGCTGTCTATGATCACGCCGGAAATTGGGATGTCCCGGTCCCGATAGCCCTTGACCAGTTCGCGCAGGCTGTCGCTGGTTGACTCGTCCTCCCAGACAATGTGCCCGAAAATAAAAGCCGGGTAGGCCGGGACCTTCTGCTCCGAAGCCGGAGCCGAGATGGAAGCAAGCAACATCAGGAGCGCCAACGCCAAAACTTTTTTCATGCCTTCCCTCCTCAGTAATTGCGCGCGAAATGAAGCCCGGTGATCAATCGTTCGGTCAGGGCAAAGACTTCCTTGTCCACCTTGGCCTTCAAGCCCCGGTTTTTTTGGTAGAGGTCCACCAGCCGTTTCCGGTAAATGCGCTGCGCGTTCTGATCGCGGAACGCGAGCGCGAGCCAGGAATTGAAGCGGAAGAAATCCGCGCGGGGGTCCCGGGGCTTGCACTTCTTGCGTTGCAAATCGGTTTCATAGCGGGAGAGTTGGGTGCGGAGCAATTCGCTGGCCAGTTCTTTGTTGCCCGAAACCTGGTCCTGGCAAAAGGCATAAACCCGGTCAAAGATTTCATGGTAAAGCTCCCTGCCCTTGGCGCCGCCGTCGCCGCGGCATAAAAGTTCGAGCAGGAGCTCGTAATAAACCCCGGAGATCTTGTATTTGAGCCGGCCGCCGGTGGCTTTCAAAAGCGCCGGATATACGCCCTTGCCCTTGCCGCTCCAGGCGGTGGACCCGCTGCCGGAATGGAAAGACACGATCGCGCCGTCAAAATAATTCCCGAGCGCGGCCTGCTCTTTCACGCGCTGGGCCAACTCCTTTAACGATCCGTCGTAGTCCGCGCGCTTGCGGAAACCGATGTTGGGCGCGAAATAATCGAAATGCCGGCCGGAACTCGTCCATTCGTTAAGATAGAAAAAGGCTTCCTTCGGCGGGGTCAGGAACTCGGTTTCATCCAATGAAATTTCAAAGCCGAAGGCCCGAGAGCAGAAGGTCTTTTTGAACAGATAGTCGTAAATCCGGGCGTTGGCGCGGATGCTCTCGCGGTATTTAAGGAACAGGCGATAAACCTCCAGCCGGCTGAACTCCAATTCCAAACTCGATCCGTCCGCGGCCTCAAGCCTGAAGGTCCTGCCCAGATAGCGGTCCAAAAGCTTTTTGCGGCCGCGGCCGGCTAGGTCCTTTTCGAAATCTTTTTTCAATTCCTGGTCAGAGAGCCGGTCGGCGGGCCGGAAGATCAGGTCCGAGGTGTCGGTGGTGAAAGTCCGGACCGGGCCGCTCTTCACGGCCTGGTCAATGGCGGAGAAATTGTATTCAAAGTTTTCCTTGAGCTTGCGCGTGTCCAGAGCATGCAGTTCCCACACCCCCTCAATCCGTTTCACGGCCAGGTCCGCGGAGCCGATCACGATCAGGTGGTCGGCTTCCAGTTCGACCGGGATCCCGGCCTTTTGGGCCGCGCTTTCCCCGGCCGAGAGGTAATGCGGGATGGAGGTCCCGGTATGACCGAGCGCAATCGGGTATTTCCCCAACGGGGCCTCGACCACCTCGGTGGTGCTGGTCTCGCGGCCGAAGCTAAGCTCGAGGCCCGAGGCCACCGAATATTTCTTGAGCGCGGCCGTAAGGCCATGGAGAAAAATTTCCGGAATCCGGATGCCAAGGGCCGGATGATGCAGTTTCTCGAAATAATTCGCGCCTGGTTTTAGCCTGGTCATTTTCAACTCTCCTTTGTGGCGCAGGCATCTTGCCTGCGGAAATTATTCATGGGGCCTGCCGGCTGGAAGCCTGCACCACAATCAAATTCAAACCCCGCTAAAGGCGTTGAATCCGCCATCCACCGGCACCACCACGCCGTTGACAAATTCACTTGCGGGAGAAATCAGCCAGAGCAGGGTGCTGGTCAAATCCCCGGGCGCCCCGAACCTTGAGGCCGGGGTGTGGTCCATGATCTTTTGTCCGCGGGGGGTGAGCTTTTTGGTTTTGGGGTCGAGCAGGAGGAACCGGTTTTGCGCGGTGACAAAAAACCCCGGGGCAATGGCATTAACCCGGATTTGGGGCGAGTAATTCTGCGCGAAATGCACCGCGAGCCATTGGGTGAAGTTGCTCACGCCGGCCTTGGCCGCGGAATAAGCCGGGATCCGGGTCAGGGGCCGGAAGGCGTTCATGGAGCTGATGTTTATGATCACGCCCGCTTTGCGCGTCTCCCACATAACCTTGCCGAAGACCTGGCTCGATAAAATGGTCCCGAGCACATTCAAGGCGAAGACCTTCCGTATCCCCTCTTCCGAGAGCGCGAAAAAATCTTGCGAATCATTGGTGGTCGCGGTGGGGGCGTTGCCCCCGGCGCCGTTGATCAAGATATCCAGTCCGCCGAAACTCTTGCGCACCTGCCGGGCGGCCATTTCCAGGCTGACCTTGTCCGTGACCGAGGCGATCAGCCCGGTGGACTTGCCGCCGCGCTTCCGGATCTTTTTCACCAGGGCCGCGGTTTTTTCGCGGTCATAATCCAGGATCAGGATGTTGGCCCCGCATTGCGCAAGCACAATGCACATCTCCCGGCACAACTCCCCGGCCCCGCCGGTGACCATCGCCACTTTTCCCCGAAGGTCCACCCAGTTCTTCCAATTATTTTTCATGTCCGCCTCACCCCCCGGCCGCTTTCAATTTTCGCGCGGCCTGTTCAAAGAATTCCTGTTCCGAATCCGCCAATTCCCGAAACCAGGCGGAAGCCTTTTTCAGCCCGGCCGGCGCGGCCGGACTCTGCTCGCTCAATTCCTTGAGCAGCATGGCCAGTTCACTCCATTTATGGCCTATCTT
Organism: uncultured delta proteobacterium; assembly: GCA_903897985.1. Classification (GTDB taxonomy): domain Bacteria; phylum RBG-13-61-14; class RBG-13-61-14; order RBG-13-61-14; family DRUE01; genus CAIYYW01. The sequence continues at coordinate 7,242 of CAIUDS010000150.1, read as the reverse complement.
CTCCAACTTTTCAAATGGCGCAATCTCGCGGAACCTGGGCCAGGCCCGGCCGGCCTCGGCGAGGAACCCGGCATAGAGTTTACGGAAGGCGCCCCCGCCCGTGCCCCTGCGTTCAATGATCTGATAGGCCCAGCGGAAGCACCAGCTTGCGTCTGGCGCGGACGGCCATTCAAAAATTCGCTCGGCAACTTTCCGCATCCCCGAGTATCCTTCAAAGGCCGAATCTCCCGGCCCCGGCCCGGCGAGCAATTCCGCCTGGAGCAAGATCGCCTTGCTGACCTTTGCCTCCAGCCGCTCGATTTTTCGCGGAAGCGCCACCGGGAAAAAATCGCCGTCCAGTTTAACAAAGCTGTCCTTGCTATAGCGCGCCCGGGAAAGAGAGGCGAGCGGGATTTCAATCAGGCCCTCCCAGCCGGTGTCCACGATGTAGGCCGTTCCTTTTTCCAGGTCGTATCCCCAGAGCAGGATGACATGGAGCGGGAAATGGGTCTTGGACTGATAATGATCGAGGTAGAAAATATCGGCGTGAAACAGCACCGGCCGGCCGAGGTCTATGGCCTGCCGCGCGGCTTGCCATCCCTGCTCCGGGTCGGATTCCTTTTTCCAGTCAAAGGGAAGTTCCAGGTCATGGAAGAAATTGGCCTCCAGGTTATGGGCGCGCGACATGATGGTCCGGGTGGGCGACAAGGAATTTTCTTCCAGGTAAAAAAAACCCAGGCCCGCGCCCAAGCCCAAGCAAAAAGGCTCGGACAGTTCGGACCCGTAAAAATGAGCAAGGTCGCTGAGCACGGTCGAGGCGCAATGTTGACCGGGCCGATGCACCCAGCCGGGAACTAATCTCTGCATGGATATCTGGAAGAGATTACTTGGCCAGGTCTTGGCTCAACTTGATTTGATTTTCCAGACCCGAAATCCGTTTCTCCAACTCGCATTTGTCCGCCAGCGTCTTCTTCACCCCGGCCAAGTTGTCCTTCTCGGCAAGTACCTTGGACTGCAAGTCCGCCAGCCCGTCCTTGAACACCTTGATCTTGGTGAGATCGGTTTCCTCGATCTGGGGCGGATTGACCCGGAGGCTGCAACTATAGGAAGCGTTCCAGGCCGTCTGATCAAAGCTGAGGAATTCGAACAACACCTCAATTTGTCCGCCGGAAATGGCCGGGTTCCCCCCCCGCCGGCTAGCCGCCTCCAGGTTCCCAATCCCAATCATGAACCTGCTCAATTGCTCGGGCACGCCCTTGACGGTAAAATCCATCGGATAGACCTTAAGGAAACCATCCGCGGTTTGCGGCTGGAGTTCCATTTTCTCCAGCGAAACCCCGGTGGCCGCAGCCAGGCCCCGAATTTTTTCCTCCAACTTCGCCGGGTCTATTTCCAGGCCGATCCTGGGAGATAATTGCGCCAATTCCTTTTGCAGGGAATCGGCTTGGTTCCGCATTTCTTCCTGCTCCTTGGCGCTGGGCGGTTTCCAGGTGCGATAGAAATCGTTGATGGCCGCAAGCTGACCATCCAGATCGGACTTCATCTGTTTGGAGGTCATGTAATCATTGACCGCGAATACGCTTCCGGCAATCACGATCGCCGCAAAAACCAGGATCCCGACCCCGCTCCTCCAATTTACCTCATCCCATTCTATCATCGCTCTTCCCCCTTGGTTTGCTGATATAATTTTATCACTTTTGGTATTTTGGTCAAGCACCTGACTCTTTCCGGCTTCCAGAGGCGCGCAAAAATGGTTAAGGCTTGGGATTGAGCCCCTGGAGCAAATCCCCCACTCCCTTTTCCACATCCTTTTGCAGGTCGGAGGAGCCGGAATTTTTGCCGGATTTGGATTTGTTCTTGGATTTGCCGCCGGATTTCACGGTGGAACCCTGGCTGGCGCCGGATTTCGCGGTGGAGCCTTGACTGGCGCCGGACTTGGGGTTGAACAGGGAGTTGAGGTCAAGGTTATTGAGGTTGGTGAGCGAGCCCTTCATGTTATTGCCCATGATGCTTCCATACTGGGTGGGGTCGAGCAGGACTGCGAGGGTGGGGAAGCTTCCGGTCATGAGGAAAGGCAGGAGCAGATTCTTGCCGTCCTGGAAAAGCACATTTACCACTTGCGGGCTGAGTCCTATTTGTTTGGCGATCTGCTTGCTGGGGATTTCGTCGAGCAGCAAGAGACCGGCCATCTTGGTCTTGGCATCGAACCCGACCCGGCCCTTGCCGCTGACCTTTCCGTCCGGGATCAGCATGCTCAGGTCGGAGATGTTCATCCCGCCGTCCTTGAGGTCGAACACCGCCAGGATGGAATTGAAGTCGGTCTGCTTGAGGCTCTCCCACTGGGAAGGGGTCATACTGGTCTGGACCAGGCTCTGGAATTGGCTGGATTTGGCCCAGTCCCCCAGCAGGCTGCCCACCAGGTTGAAACCTTTAATGCTTCCCTGCTTGACCGTGAATTTTCCATTGCCAAGAAGATTCGGGTTGATCTCTTCCCAGCTCGAGCCCTTGCCCGCAAACGCCAGGTTCCCGTCCAGCTTGCCCTCGAGCTTGTCGGCCATGGTGGTGAAATTCTTAAGCAGCGACGGCACATCCACCCCGGCCAGCGCCAGGTTGCCCTGGTATTTGGGCTTCTTGCCCTTGAGGTCAACGCTGACCGGACCGCGCGCGCTGCCATTGAAAATTCCGAACGAACTGTCCGGCAGGGACGCCACGCCGTCTTGCATGTTGAAGCCGGAATTGAAATTCGAGAGCTGATAGGGCGCGTATGAAATCTGGGCCAGCTTGATCCTTCCCTCGAGCCGGATTCTTTCCAGAGTGCTCTTGTGGCCCGCAGTCGGATCAGACCGATCAGTCGGATCAGCCATTTTCTTTTTAACCTTTGCGCCCGGTCCCGGTTTCATCAGCCCGCCCACATCGAGTTTTTGTCCTTCCAGATTGAAATTTATGTTCGGCTCGGAAAGGTTCTTGACCTCTCCGTTCAGGGCCAGGTCCATATCCTGCCCGACCATGGTCAGTTCCCTGATCGTGAAATTCAACAAGGCCGCGTCCGTGAGCTTGCCGTAAAGGGTCCCGTTCAAATTCATCCGGCCCCGCAAATTGTAGCTGGAGAGGGGCTCCACCAATTTGGCGAGTTCTTCCATCGAGATGTCCTTGCCGGACAGGCCCAGGTTCAGGTCGTAGTCTTTGGAAAGGGTGCCCTTGCCGACCAGGTCGCCGCCGCCGAAGCTGAGCAACAAATCCTCGAGCATGGAGTCCGCGCTCTGCCTCTTGCTGGCGATCTTGACCAACAACTTTTCGCCCGCGGCTTTGTTCAGCGCGCCGGGATATTTGATCTCGGTCTGTTGCAGGTCGAGGTTGACTTCGAGCACCGCGGGAGACGCGGCATGGACCGTGCCGTCCAGCGCCATGGGCCCGTTCAGGACCAGGCCGCGGTCGGTCATCATTTTCTTGAGCGGATAAACCAAGTCCGCCACTTCGCTCACGTCCAGGTTGTCGCTCTTGAACTTGAAGTCATATTTCTCTCCGTCCATCTCGCCGGACAGGTCCAGCCTGGAACTGCCGATGAAGAGCCTGCCGGTCAGGATCGAATATTTTTTCGCACCGATGTTCACCACCGCATCGGTCTCCAGCGCGACCGTGGTGGCGGGGTTCGGCTGCCAGCCCCGGGCCCGGTCCGCGAACGAGAAGCTGTCCAGGGCGACGGCCCCCTTGGCGGCCATTCCTTTGCCTTCCGGATGAATCTTCATCTTCGCGCTCAGGATTCCGCTCAAGACCTGGACCGGGAGCTTGTCGCTGAAATAAGGCAGGATGGCCCCGAGGTCAAATTTGGTGATGTCCACGCTCAGATCAATGGGCGCATTTTTCCAGTCCAGCTTTTCCCCGAGCGGCCCGGCCTGCCCTTCCACCTTGAAGTTTTGTTCCTTGCCGGACTTGAACCCGAAGGCCAGGCTCAGTTTCACCGGCTCGGTGAGCGAAAGGTTTTCAACAGTCAGATTGAAATTTTCCAGTTGGTTCACCACATGCCCGCCCGAGGGAGGCTTGTAATCGTCGAAAACAAAAGTGCCGTCCTTGATCTGGATTCCGGCGATGGTCAAGGGCCGGCCCCCGATGCTCATCGCCTCGCTCTGTTTCGCCATTTTTTCCTGCGCCGGTTTTTCCTGCGATTTCTTATACAGGTCCCCGATGCTGAACTCGCCGTTTTGGTCGCGCACCATCATGATCCGAGGTTTGATCAGCGAAATCTTTTTGACCAGGATCTGGTTCCGGAGCAGGCCCAGAATGGAGACGCTGATGTCCACATCGTCGGTGGCGAGGAGCGGCCCGGAGCCGAACCCGGCGCGGTCCGCGACCGAGAGTCTGGAAAGCCCGGCGCCGAAGCTGGGGAAGAGCTGTAAATGGATGCCCTCGACCTTGACCTCGCGTTTGAGGGCCTTGCTTGCGGCATCCTCGATCCGGGGCCGGAAAGATTCAAGGTTCACGAAATGAGGCAAGGCCAGAAGCAGAGCGATGACAATGACAATGATGATGCCGGCGCCGATGCCCAGCGATTTGGCGAGCTTCATGTCCCGCCCTTGCGTTTGCGCAGCGCCTCCGCGAGCAATTGGTTTACCATCTGGGGATTGGCCTTGCCCGAACTCTTTTTCATCACCTGTCCCACGAAAAAGCCCGTCATCTTGTCTTTACCGGATAGATACTCGGCAAGCTGTTTAGGATTCTCGGTAATCGCTTCCTCGATCAGCTTCCGGATCGCCGCGTCGTCGCTCACCTGCTCGAGTCCCTGCTCCTTCACCACCTGCTCCGCGCTCCGGCCGCTCCGGTACATCTCGAGGAAAACGCTTTTGGCGATCTTGGTGCTGATGGTGCCCTTTTCGATCAGCTGGTGCATGGCGGCAAGCTGCTCCGGCTTGACCGGGCATGAGCCCGCGGATTTGCCCTGCTCGTTCAGTTCGCGCAGCACCTCGCTCAGAATGAAATTGCCCGCCCATTTCCCGGGCGCCCCGGCCTTGACCACCGCCTCGAAATATTCCGCGAGGTCCTTGTCTTGGGTGAGGATAGTTGCATCATTTTCCGAGATGCCGTAGTCCTTGACAAACCGTTCCATCTTATGGCCCGGCAACTCGGGCAAAGCCCCGCGGATTCTGGAAATCCACTGCTCATCAACCGCGAGCGGGATCAGGTCCGGGTCCGGGAAATAGCGGTAGTCATGCGCCTCTTCCTTGCCCCGCATCCCGCCGGTCTTGCCCAACTGCTCGTCCCACAGCCGCGTCTCCTGCACCACCGAGTCCCCGCACTCGACCACCTTCTGCTGCCGCTCGATTTCATACGCGAGCGCCCGGGCGATGTTGCGGAACGAGTTCATGTTCTTGAGTTCGGCGCGCGTGCCGAATTCCTTTGCCCCCTTCGGGCGGATGCTCACATTGGCGTCGCACCGGAGCGAGCCCTCTTCCATATTCCCGTCGCAAACGCCCAGATAGACCAGGATGTTCCGCAACTGTCTCATATATTCCGCGGCTTCCTCCGGCGCCCGCAGGTCCGGCTCGCTCACGATCTCCATCAGCGGAACCCCGGTCCGGTTCAAGTCCACATAGCTGCAATCCGCCCGGGCGAAATCGCCGGCATGCACCAGTTTCCCCGCGTCTTCCTCCATGTGGATGCGCGTGATCCCGATCCGCTTCTTGCCGTGGGGCAGCATGATTTCAAGGGACCCATGTTCCGCGATCGGCAGTTCATACATCGAGATTTGGTAGCCCTTGGGCAGGTCCGGGTAAAAATAGTTCTTGCGCGCGAACAGGCTCTTGCCTGCTATTTTGCAGTTCAAGGCGATCGCTGTGCGCAGCGTGTATTCCACCACCTTGCGGTTCAGGACCGGCAGCACTCCGGGCATGCCCAAACAAACCGGGCAGGTCTGGGTGTTAGGCTCGCCGCCGAATTTGGTCGAGCAGTTGCAAAATATCTTCGAGTCCGTGAGCAGTTGCGCATGGACCTCAAGTCCGATTACCGCCTCGTATTCCATCTCTTCCCCCGTCCCGTTCTGTCATTCCCGGCTTGACCGGGAATCCAGCTCCCTGTCGTCCCCGGCCTGGACCGGGGACCCATAACCCTAAATGCTGGATTCCCGCTTTCGCGGGAATGACTGTGCATATCCGAAATTTTCAACGCCATTTACTTTATCTCCGGCTTGCGCTTGTGCCATTCCGTGTTTTGTTCATAGGCATATCCCACCGAGAAAATTTTTTCTTCCTCAAACGGCCGCGCCAGGATCTGCATCCCGATCGGAAGGCCGTCTTTGGAGAACCCGCAGGGGACGCTCATGCCGGGGAGCCCGGCCAGGTTGCAGGACACCGTGAAGATATCGGACAGATACATCTCAAGCGGGTTGGCGATTTTGGCGCCGAGCTTATATGGCGGCGTGGGCATGACCGGCATGACCAGGCAGTCGCATTTCTCGAACGCCTGTTCGAAATCCTTGCGGATCAATGTGCGGACCTTCTGGGCCTTGAGGTAATAGGCGTCGTAGTAGCCCGCGGAAAGGGTGTAGGTTCCGAGGATGATCCGGCGGCGGACCTCGGCGCCGAAACCCTGGTTACGCGTGGCTTTATACATGTCCAGCAGGCCCGGCTCCGGGACCCGCAGCGCGTAGCGCACGCCGTCATACCGGGCGAGGTTGCTGCTCGCCTCGGCCATGGCGATGATGTAATAGCAGGCGATGCAATACTCGGTGTGCGGCAGGCTCACGGCGATCACTTCCGCGCCCAAGCCCTCGAGCAGCTTGACCGCCTTTTTCACCGCCGCGGCGATTTCCGGGTCCAGGCCCTTGATGAAATATTCCCTGGGCAGGCCGATCCTGACGCCTTTCACATCGCCGGTCAGGGCCGCGGTGTATTTGGGAACATCTTTGCGCACGGAGGTCGAGTCTCTGGGATCGAACCCGGCCACGGCCTCGAGCATGAGCGCGCAATCTTTAACATCCTTGGTGATCGGCCCGACCTGATCGAGCGAACTCGCATAGGCGATGATCCCGAACCGGCTGACCCTGCCATAAGTCGGCTTCATCCCCACCACCCCGCAGCAGGCCGCGGGCTGGCGGATGCTGCCGCCCGTGTCCGTGCCCAGGCTGGCAATGCACTCGTCCGCCGCGGTCGCAGCCGCGCTCCCGCCCGAACTGCCGCCCGGGATGTAATCGAGCGCCCAGGGATTCCGGGTCGGACCAAAGGCCGAGCCCTCGGTGGTCGAGCCCATGGCGAACTCGTCCATGTTCAGCTT
>CAIUDS010000149.1 GCA_903897985.1 uncultured delta proteobacterium | reverse complement strand
TGGATTGCAATTGGGAACGGCGTCAAAGCAAATCCCCGGTAACGCGCGGTGTAGCGTCACCCCTTGTGGGTGACTGGTCAGGCATAAAGCCTGACGCTACTACACCCCTGGATTGCAATTGGGAACGGCGTCAAAGCAAATGGGAGCCCAGACCGGGAAAGTCCGTTCCGGATTTGAGCGGTCCCGGCTTGGAATCCGCGCTGATCTGTGATTTAATTCTCAGGGATGAACAAGAGAATCGGCTTTTTCTTGTTTGCGGTTTTTTTCACGCTCTGCGTGTTCCTGCATTACCAGGACTGGCTCCAGCCGGACAAGAGCCTGTATCTGGCCGTTTTCCGGGGCGACCCGGCGCCGCGCTTCAGTTTTTATCCGTGGCTGATCGAGAGCGCGAAGCAATTCTCGCGCGGGCATTTCCCGCTCTGGTGCGACCGGGAGGGCTTGGGGATGCCGCTCTTGGCGAATTATCAGAGCACCCCCTTCAACCCCTTCAACCTGGTCTTTGAAATTTTCCCGGATTTGAAGCTGCTGGACTGGCTTTTGCTTTTAAAGCTTTTTCTGCTCGGGATTTTCACCTGGGGGTTCGCCGCGGAACTGGGCTTGTCCGCAATGGCCGCGGCCGGCAGCGCCGTGATCATCTGCTTTTCCGGCTATGTCTCGGAGACCATCAACCAGGTCAATTTCAATACCGAGCTTTGGCTCCCGGCCGGACTGCTGCTCGCGGAAAAGATTTTAAAAAACCGGGCCGATCTTTTAAAATTTGTGCTGCTCGGGCTGGTCGCCAGCATGGCCATGTTGGGCGGCAATCCGGAGGCCGCGTTCTATTTCCTGTTATTCATCCTGCTCTATGCCTTGGTCCGGGGCGGCCGGAAAAAAGCGCGCGAACTCCTGGTGATCTGCTTGGCCTTCGGGTTCGGCGTGATTTTGAGTTCGGCCCAGCTCTTGAGCTTCATCGAATACCTTGGGTTCGGCTGGCATATCCACACGAACTATCTTTACACCATCGGCCGGCCGCCGCTCAAGTGGCTGTTCAGCCTGTTCTTTCCCTGGATTTTCGGCCTGAACCGGACGCATCCGGAGCAATTGTTCATGCTCAGCTACCTGGGCTTGATCCCGGTGTTTCTGGCCCTGTTCACCCTGGTCAAGACGCCGTCGCTTCCGCGGCCGGCGATTTTTTTCTGGGCCTATATCCTGGTTTTTCTGGCCTTGATCTACCGGATTCCCCCGGCGGATTTCCTGGGACGGCTGCCCATAATGAACCGGATCGCCAGCACCAAGTTCGCCTATTTCGGGGTCTGCTTTTCTTTGGCCATGCTCGCCGGGTTCGGCCTGGAATATTTCCGGAAAAAGGAACTCAGTTCGCGCGAATTCGCCATCGCGTTGGGCATAATTTCCGGCCTGGCGATTGGCGCCGCGCTCCTGGCCTACCGTTCCCCCGTCGGGCCGGTCATGATCCGGGACGCCTGGCTTTATCCCATGATCCTGTTCCTGATCGCCGCCGTGATCGCCCTCTACGGGATTTTCTTCGAGGAGCGCAAACTGGCCGGCGCGCTTCTGGTTTTTTTGTCCCTGATCAACCTGCTCCACTTGTATCCGGGGCTGGTGCCCGAGGCCCGGGTCAGCCCGGAAAACTGGAGGTTCCGCGCGCCGGCCGTGCCCCAATACCTGATGCCGATTATTGAGGACCGCGGCGCCCGGTTCACCGGCATCAACGGCGCCTTTCATCAAAACTTGAACCTCATCTATCGGCTGAACGACCTCCGCGTGTTCGAGGGAATCTATCCGCGCGACTATGTCCGGCTGATCGGGGAAATCGAGGGTTTTACCATGGACCAGGCGGTCGAGGCATTTTTCGCGCAGGGCTGGTCCTTTGAGGTTCAGCCGAAAAACCTGGACCATCCGATGATCGGCCGGATGGGAGTTAAATATTTGCTCACTCCGGACTTGGTGAGCATCCCGGAATGGGATAGGTCCGGCAGTAAAATCGGCGGGTTTTACCTCTACCGGAACCGGCAAGCCCGCGGCCGGGTCTCGTTCCAGGGGCCGGAGGGAGAACCGGTTCTCGGCTGGAGCCAGATCGTCCAGTCCAAGCCGGACCAGGTCGAGGTGGCGGTGAAAACCGAGGGGCCGGCGGAACTGGTCCTGAGCGATCAATATGCTCCCGGCTGGAGGGCATTCAGCTGGCCGGACCAGACCGAGCTTCGAATCGAGAAAGAGGCTGGGCTGTTCCGCAAGGCGCCGATAAAAAACGGCGACAGCATGGTGGATTTCAGCTACCAGCCGCGCGGGTTCCAGATCGGTCTGTTCTTTAGCCTGGCTTCTTGGGCGGCCGCGCTTTTGGCGCTGGCAGCCCATCAGGTCCGCAAAAGATTTGCCCGCGCTTGAGCTCGGGTTTGCAGGAACCGCATGGTCCGTGATTTAATTTGAGCATGCGCGGGAAAAAGGCGATGCTGCTTTTTCTGCCGGTCTTGCTGGCGGCAATGTTCGTCCACTATCGGGAATATTTCTCGGCGGGGCAGAGCCTGTTCCTGTCCATCTTCTGGGACCCGACCCCCAGACGCGGATTGTATCCCTGGCTGGTCGAGGCCACCCGGCAGTTGCGTAACGGGCATTTTCCGCTCTGGTGCAGTCTGAAAGGCCTGGGCATGCCGCTCGCGGCCAATTTCCAGACCGCGCCACTGAACCCCTTCAATATCATCTTCGAAATATTTCCTTCGCTAAGGCTGCTCGATTATCTGCTCATGCTGAAGCTGATCCTGCTGGGAGTCTTCACCTATGGCTTCGGCCGGGAACTGCGGCTTTCCGCGCTTGCCGCCGCCACGAGCGCCTTCTCGATTTGTTTCTGCGGGTTTCTTTGCGAGAACATCAACCATGTCAACCTGAGCGTTGACCTCTGGCTCCCGCTGGGGCTGGTCCTGGTGGAAAGGATTTTAAAGGACCGGGCAAACCTGGCCAGGTTTTTGTTCCTGAGCTTGGCCGCGGCCCTGGCGTTAGTGGGCGGGAACCCGCAGGCCGCTTTTTTCTTTTTCGCGTTCCTTCTGGCGTATGCCCTGATCCGGGGCGGCTGGCGGTCCCGGCGAGAGGTTTTGGGCATTGCCCTCGGATTGGGATTCGGCTTGGCCTTGAGTTGCGTTCAGTGGCTGCCCTTTGTGGAATACCTGGGGTTCAGTTGGAATTATCATACCCGGGCCCTCGCGGCCTTGGAGTTCTTCCATCGGGCGGACCTGTTTAACGCGCGACAGGTTTATCATCTCTTTTTTCCCGGGCTGTTCGGGAGCGATTATAATATAAGGCATTTATCGGAATTGCCGGGCTATGTCGGATTGCTCCCGCTTTTTCTGGCCGCGTTGGCTCTGAGCAAGCTCAAACGACTTCCCCCCTCCGCGCGGTTCCTCTGGATCTATGCCTTGGTCATTTGGGGATTGATCTATCGTCTGCCTCCATTTTCCGTTCTCGACCGACTGCCCATCCTGGACCTGATCAGGACCCCGCGGCACGGCTATTTCAGCGCCTGCTTTTGCATCGCCATGTTGTCCGGATACGGGCTGGACCTTTTTCTCAAGAAGGTCGTGTCCCGGCGGGAGGGCGCTCTCGCTCTGGGACTGGTCCTGCTCGCGGCAACTTTGTCACTGGCGGTTATCCTGCCGGCCGCCCCGGCCGGGATCCCGATCGCTCATGCCGCCTGGGTCATTCCCGCGGGGTTGCTCCTCGCCGCGGGGTTGCTGGTCATGGGCGTGATCTTCCCGCAAAGGAAAACGCTTGCCGGGTTCCTCATCGCCACGCTCGTCTTGGCCAACCTGCTCTATCTGGGAGCCGATTCGAAGCCCCTGGCTTCGGAGGTGTCGGAGTATCTTGAGTATGGAAACCGACAGGCGCCTCCCATTTACGGGCCGGTTGTGGAGGACCCGGATCCGGGACGGATGCTCGCGACCGGGATGGTGCTCAGGCCGGATTTCAATGTCCTCTGCCGGGTCAACGACTTCCGCGAATTCGACGGAATTTATCCCCGCAGCTATGCCGAGGCCATGGCGGATATTTACGGCGTGGGGATGGAAGACCTGGCCGAGCTCTATATCCGAAAGGGGTGGCTGTTCACGATTGGGGAGGCCGAGCTTGACCATAAGTGGCTGGACCGTTTTGGGGTGAAATATATCATCACCGAGCGGCCGGTGGAGATGCCGGATTTATGGTTCCTCGGCAGAGTCGAAGGCTCTTACTATTATCAGAACTCCAAAGTCTGGCCCAAGGTCTGGGTGAAAACCTCATCCGGCCGCAACGATTTCGAAAGCGCCCGCATTTCCGAATATCTTCCCGACCGGGTCACCGTGGCTGCCGATAGCGATGGGGCCTCGGAGCTGGTCCTGGCCGATCAATATGCGCCGGGCTGGAGGGCCTTTCGAGAGCCTTCCGGAGCCGAGCTCAGAATCCTGAAAGAGGACTTGCTTTTGCGTAGGGTTGCCCTGCCCAAAGGCCGGACGGAGATAAGGTTCCGGTATCAGCCCTGGGGATTTCGGATCGGGTTATACTTCAGCCTGGTTTCTCTGTTCACCGCGCTCTTGGCGCTCATCGCCCATCAGGTCCGAAAACGATTCGCCCGCGCGTGAGCTCGCTGCTTGTCCTTCGTAGTCCCGCTTTGCGGGACGGAGTAGGATTTGTCCTACGAAGCTCTGTAACCAGAGCGAAGTAGGATGTTAAGGTTTGACCCCATTGGCTATTATGTTTAAAGTTTAGACCTGACCCCGCCGGCGGATAAGCGGGAGATTATCATCACTTTGTAGAGATTGCAGGTTTAATCATTAAAGGGTAATCGAAAATGCCTTTGCCCGCAATATCAACGATTTCTATCTTCCAATGATTCATATTTGATAGGTCACAGGGTAGTGCCAGCAATATCTTTTTATATTTGCTATCTTCTATTTGAGCAATAGTTTGCACTTGCATAAAGCTTTCACCTATATTAGTACAAGGTTTAATATATGGTGCAACGAATAGTTTTATTCTAACATTTTGATTGCCACTTATAGCATTCTTAATATGCATTAAATATAAGCTTGGCTTTTCTTTTCCATAGCTTTCCAGAAGATTCTGGAGTGAATCTACGCATGGCTGAGTGTCATACTTTAATTTTAATTGCTCACAGTATTTTTGTTCAATAATCATCTCTCGTTCGCTCTCATCTTCTCCATGGTACAAACTGTTGAAATCTGAAGCATGTTGATAAGTTATTAACACCTCAATCATACCACGCCAGAAGCACTTTGGGAAGAGG
>CAIUDS010000148.1 GCA_903897985.1 uncultured delta proteobacterium | reverse complement strand
TTGAATCCCTCGAACGGAAAAATCGAGGCGAAAATTTCCTTCTAATGATCGGCCTCTAGGCGAAAAGGCGGCTAAAAAGAATTTCCGAAGACGATATTTATTTTTCTTGACAGAATTTTCAAAAACGCTTATAATGTATCCAAGAAACATGATGCAAGAGAGGAGGCGCTAGTATGGCTGAGAAGGGTAAGAAAGAGTTTCATGTAGAGGGGCCGTTTGATATCGAACCTGCTAAAGGCAAAAAAGGCGGGAAAATAATAACTGGCGACGATGAAAAAAACTTTTGGAAGAATGAAGGACTAAAGGAAATTTCAGAGAAGAGGGGATGCTATGTTTTTTGTGTTAAAGCCAGCAAAGGATCTGTTCCTTGGTATGTGGGATTAACAAAGAAAAAAACAATGAAGGATGAAGCTCTCGCCCCCACCAAAATAAATAAGTATAATGAAGTGTTAGCCGATAAGGCCAGAGGAACGCCTCAGCTCTTTTTTATAGTGGCCGATAATCCTAAGCCCTCTAAGAAATATATAGGTGAAATAGAACATTATTTAATAGATATTGCGCGTGCGAAGAATCCAAATCTCAAAGTTGATAAAGGCGGCACTCAAGAGTCGAAATGGAAGATCAAAGGTATTGGCGGCAAAGGAAAACTCGGGCCGGCGGAGCGAGATTTTAGTAGTATGATGGATTTGGACAAAGGCAAGAAGGGGCGGGCTGGTTCTAAACAAAAGGTCAGCGGCGCTTCCCAAGACTCTGTGGCGGACTCGCCCATAGCTGCCAGTCCTGCTGAGAAGCAGGCCGTTGCTGAATCTTTGAGCGCTCCGCAATCCTCAGGACCTGTTGCCGATCCAATAGAAAAAGCGCCGGAAAGTGAAAAAGTTTAGTGCAGGGGCATGTCTGCGGTGGAATCGTTTGGGGAGTGAACCCTTGACTCCGAGCAATAAAGTTGCCAGAATAATAATAGAGGTGAGAGACAATGGCTTTTCCCAAGGAAATCTTAGACCAATTGCCGCCGGAGTTGGAGCAGGAAGTCATAGATTTTGCCGAGTTCTTGCTCAAGAAGCGGGCGAAGAAGAAGCGGAAATTCCTTCGTCAGGACTGGGCCGGCGCGCTCGAGGAGTACCGCGATCAATATACCTCTCTGGAACTCCAGAAAAAAGCCTTGGAATGGCGCGGAGATTGAAATAGTTTGTGATGTATCTACTGGATACCAATGTCTGGCTGGAGCGATTGCTGAACCAAGAAAAATCCGCGCAAGTTGAAAAACTGTTGGCCAAAGTCCCCTCCGAAAAGATCAACATGACCGATTTTTGTTTTCATTCGATTTCCATCACTTTGATCCGGTTGAAGAAAAGCGCGGATTTATTGAAATTCATCAGGGACGCCTTTATTGACGGTTCGGTTGGCTTGATTCGTTTGAGCCCGCGAGATACCGATCTAATCATCAGGGCGCAAGAGAAGTTCGGCCTCGATTACGATGATGCCTATCAATATGTGGCCGCGGAAAAGCTGAGCCTGCAACTGGTCAGTTTTGATGCGGATTTCAATAAAACCGCCAAAGGCAAAAAAACTCCCGGAGAAATTATTTAGATTTTTTGATCTTTGCCCAAGCCGAACAGTTGCTCGGCATTGGCCGTGGTTTGTTGCGCGACTTCTTCCAGAGCAATGCCCCGGACCATTGCGATCTTTTCCGCGGTATAGCGGACATAAGCGGGCTCGTTGCGTTTTCCGCGAAAGGGTTCCGGGGTGAGGAACGGGCAGTCGGTTTCGATCAGGATGCGATCGAGCGGGATGCCTTGCGCGACTTCCACCAGGGCGCGCGCGTTCTTGAAGGTGATCACGCCGGGAATGGAAATGTAAAACCCGAGTTTGACCAGTTGCCTTGCCAGTTCCAGGCTGCCGGAGAAGCAGTGCATGACCCCGCGCCTGGGCTTCAAGTCCATGAGGACCCTCCGGGTCTCCTCGTGCGCGTTGCGCGAATGGATCGCCACCGGCAGGTCCAGCTCATTCGCGATTTTGAGCTGTTCCCGAAAAACCGATTCCTGAATCTCGCGGGGCGAGTATTCTTTGGCAAAGTCCAGGCCGATCTCGCCGATGGCGACTTGCCGGGGCTCGCGCGCGAGGCGGACGATTTCATCGGCGATCGCGGGAGACCAGATTTTAGCGTCGTGCGGATGGATGCCGGCCGTGGACCAGACCATGTCAATTTCACGTGACAGGGCGAGGCTTTGCCTCGCGCTCTCGATGCCGGAGCCGGAGCCGATGCTGATGATCCACTTGAGCCCGGCCTGTCTTGCGCGTTCGAGCACCGCGTCGCGGTCCGGGTCGAAGTCCGCGAAATCGAGATGGGCGTGGCTGTCAACCAGGAAAGCCATTTGGTTTTCAGGCTTCGAGGCGCGGGAAGAGCGGCTGCACTTTTGAGATCGGGTTGCGGGGATGATAAGCATTAAAGGCCATGGCGCCGGAGAGCGGAGGTTCGAGGCCAAGGGCAATCCACATTTTCTCGGCGGAGCCCGGCATGAACGGCCAGAGCAAAAGCGCGATCCCGCGCAGGCTGGCCGCGGAACATAAGAGCACGGTCTCGAGGCGGTCCTTTTGCGCCGGGTCCTTGGCCAGCGCCCAGGGCGCGGTGGTGTCAATATATTTGTTGGTCTGGCCGATGAACTCCCAGATGTATGTTAGCGCCTTGTGGAAAGTGCAGTTGCGGAAACAAAGCTCGACCTCCCGGTCGGTTTTATTCAGGCCCTCTTCCAACTCGCGGTCCAGGCCCTGGGGGCTGCTCGCGCCTGAGAATTTTCCGTCCAGGTAACGGCTGATCATGCCGCAGACGCGGCTGAGCAGATTGCCCAGGTCGTTGGCCAGGTCGGAATTGATCCGGCCCTTGAACGCGGTAACCGAGAAATCGCCATCCTGCCCGAACGCCACTTCCCTCATGATGAAATAGCGGAACGCGTCCAGACCGAACTCCACAATCATGGTATTGGGGTCCACGAAGTTATGGAGCGACTTGCTCATCTTTTGTCCCTCGTTGGTCCACCAGCCGTGCGCGTAAACGGTTTGAGGCAGCTCCACCCCCGCGGCCATCAGCAGGCAGGGCCAATAGACCGCGTGATGCCGCAGGATGTCCTTGCCGATCAACTGGATATCCGCGGGCCAGAAACTCTGAAACTTTCCCTCCGGATCGTCCGGCCAGCCCAACGCGGAAATGTAATTAAGCAGGGCGTCCACCCAGACATAAGTGACATGGCCCTTGGCGTTCGGGATGGGGATGCCCCAATCAAAGGTGGTCCGGCTGATGCTCAAATCGCGGACCTCGCCCTCGACAAAACTCTTCACCTCGTTCCAGCGGACCTCCGGCTGCACAAAATCCGGGTGCAACTTCAAGTGCTCCAACAGCCGTTCCCGGTATTTGCTCATCTTGAAAAAATAGCTCGGTTCCTTCAATAGCTCGACCGGCCGCTTGCAGTTCGGGCAAAGCCGCCCGGGCAATAGTTGGGTCTCGGTCCAGTAGGTCTCGTCCGGAACGCAATACCAGTCCTCATACTCGCCCAGGAAGATGTCGCCCGCCTTCATCAGCCGGTCCACAAACGCGGTCACCGCTTTCATGTGGCGTTCCTCGGTGGTCCGGATGAAATCATCATATTGGATGTTCATCTTTTCCCACAGCCGCTTGAACTGCTCCGAGTTCGCGTCCGCCAGCTCCTGCGGGGTGATCCCTTTTTCCTGCGCCGCGCGCTGCATCTTCAGCCCGTGCTCGTCCGTGCCGGTGAGAAAATAAACCTGCTGGCCTTTAAGTTTCCAGTAGCGGGCCAGGGCGTCCGCGGCCACCGTGGTGTAGGCGTGGCCGATGTGCGGGACATCGTTGACATAATAAATCGGGGTGGTTACATAAAATTTTCCCATCGCTCACTCCAGCCCTTTGAGGTCTTCCGGACCTTCCGGCTCGGCTGGAGGCGCGACTTCTTTTACCTGCTCGCACTTGAAATTTTTTTGCCCATCCTCCAATTGCACCGTCACCTGATGCGCCAGCGGGTTTAAATCCACAACCCTTCCCCGACCCGCGGGCGTGTCCACCGCGCTCCCTTTCCGGGGCATCTTCCCCAGCAACTCCTGGTAGACGCAATGCTCGTAGGCCAGGCAGCACATCAGCCGTCCGCAGACCCCGCTCACCTTGGCCGGGTTCATCGCCAAATTCTGGTCCTTAACCATCTTGACCGAGACCGAGGCGAACTCGGTGAGGAAGCTCGCGCAACAGAGTCCCCGTCCGCAGTTGCCCAGGCCGCCGATCAGCTTGGCCTCGTCGCGCACGCCGATCTGCCTCATCTCGATCCGGGTGTGAAGGTCGTGGGCGAGGTCCTTGACCAGGTCCCGGAAGTCCACGCGCTGGCCCGCGGTGTAATAAAAAATCACCCGGCTGCCGTCGTGCAGGTATTCCACCCGCACCAGCTTCATATCCACATTTCGTTCCTTGATCCGGGCCACGCAATATTCATAAGCCCGCTCCTCCCGCTCGCGGTTCTTCTTCTCGCGCTCCAGGTCGTTGCGGTTGGCTTTCCTTAATACCGGCTTCAAATCCTTGGGGCATTGGTCAAGCGGGATCAAAAAAGCCGGGGTGATGATCCGGGCCATGGCCGAGCCGTTTTCCGTCTCCACGATCACCTGGTCGCCGAAGCAGAATTCCTGGTCCCGCGCCTCGAAGAAATAAGTCCGGCCCGCGGTCCGGAATTTTACCCCCACCAGCCGCTTTTCCCGAGGGCCGTTCTTATCCGGTTCCGGTTTCTTGATTTCATCGGTCATAATTTCACCTTAATTCCCAAAATATTTGTTCACCAATGGTCGAAGCGTTCAGGTTGTACGCGATCATCTCTTCTTCCCATTTTAGCAGAAGATCCAGGCGGGTGATAATCCGGTTCAGGTCCAGCCGCTGCGTTTCGGTTTTCAGCTCCAACTCGAAATCGGGGTTGAACTCCGGGTCCTGCCCCAGCTTGACCCGGATCAGGTCGCGGTGCCAGTTGATCAGGAAATCGAGATGCTGCCGGATGTTCTTGGTGAAAGCGGCGCTCGAGACCAGCTCGAACCCTTCCACCGGGTTCTCCGAATGGAGCGGCAGCCAGTGTTCCAGGAATTTCCTCCGCTGCTCCATCAGCGGGATCAACTCGTCAATTTTCTCCAGACTGCCCTCGGCGTAATTGGCCACCAGCCGCGCTTTTTCCGCGCTGATCTTCTGCTCCCGTAGCAGGATCTCGACCAGGACTTCTTTTTTCACCGGCGGGAAGCGCACGATCTGGCAGCGCGAGACCACGGTCGGGAGCAGCCGGCTGCGGTTGGAACTGGTCAAAATCAAAACCGTGTTGGGCAGGGGCTCCTCCAAAGTCTTGAGCAGGGAGTTCATGGCCTGGACCGTGAGCTTTTCCGCCTCCTTGATGATCCCCACTTTCCAGCCCCCGGAAAACGCCCGATAGCTCAGCGTTTTCTGAAATTCCCGGACCTCGTCTATCTTGATTTGCTTCTCGTCCGCGCCCACCGAAAGCAGGTGCAGGTCCGGATGGCTGCGCGAGAGCATCAGCCGGCAGTTGTTGCATTGTCCGCACGGCGGCGAGGCCTTTTTTTCGCAGAGCAGCCCCTGGGCGAAGCGGAGGGCGAACTGGAACTTGCCCACGGCTTCGGGTCCGAGGAACAGGTAGGCATGCGCCACCCGGTTTTGGCTCACGGCCGCGGCCAGATTTTTTTCCACCGGCTCGAACGCGTCAATCATTCAAAATCCTTTTCGTTGAAAACCTCGGCGCTGAAAATCTCGATCTTGGTGCCGGGCTCTTTCCAGGCCTCGGGCGGCAGCCCGGCCTTGAGGCAGGTGTGTTCGAGGAAAGTTTCGCGGTCCCAGCCGTATTCGGTCGCGACCTGCGGGAGCAGGACTCCGTGGCAGTGTCCGCGCGTGATGTAAATCCCGTGTTTTCCCACCTGGACTTCCTCCGCCCGCGCCGGCCGCAGCGGCGTGAGCACGGAAATCTCGATCTCCAAATCCTTCAACTCCCGTTCGGAAAGCGGCGGGAAACGCGGGTCCTGCCAGCCCGCGGAAACCGCCATCTCGCCAATGGTCTCATAGAGCGCGCCCCGGCCCTCGAAAATCCCGATGCAGCCCCGGAGCTCGCCAAGCTTGTGCAGGCTGACAAAGGCCCCGCACCGGCTTTTAAGGTTCGGCCCGAGTTCCGTTTCCCGCGGCAAGGACACCCCGCGGCCGCTCCGCGCGTAGGCCTCGAGAGTCTTCCGGGCCAGTTCCAGCAAAAACTTTTTCTCCTCGGTTTTAAGCGAAAATTCTTCCGTCATGCTTACTCCGTTGGCGCGGTCGAGGCGGGATCAGTGGAGCCGCGGTTTTTTGGAAAGGATATTCCTCTCCAAAATCTGGAAATACAGGAACACCAGAACGCTCTGGACCTCTTCGGGCAGGCCGGAAATATATTCCCTTTGCTCATCCATGTTGGGAAGCGAAAAAATATCCCGCAAGGCGTCCCGGACTTCCGAGATCCTTTTCGAGCCCAGGTCCGAGAGCTCCTCGCCCCGCTTTTCAAACGCCCGCCGGATTTGGTCATTATCAAACAGCAAATGGTGGCCCTTGAGCCCCTGGCTGATGATGTAATCGAGCAGGGCGTTGGCGCGCTGGCTTTCGTCTATGAATTTTTCCATCTACCACACCTGATTTGCAACATATCCTACAAATTAAGATAGTTGGCCAAAGCGAGTCTGTCAAGTTTTGCCTTGATTCCCGGTTAAGCGCTTGTCCGGGTTGTGGTGCAGGCTTCCAGCCTGCGTTTTGCAGGCAAGAAACCGGGTTCAAGCGGTTCACCCTAGCCCCGCGGCCATTCAAACATGCTGCGGCAGCCGGCAATTCCTTAATTCCTTATAAGGAATTAAGGAATTGCCGGAAGATCTGCGGAAAAGGGAGCGGGGGGGAGCATTGGGTTGGAGCGCGGCCGGGGTATCATCTCGGCGTTCGGTTCCTCGAATTGCAAGACCTGGAATCGGCAAAAACTGACCCAAATCACCCGCGCTTTTTCAATTCTTCCTGCAATAGCATCAAATTGTTTCTCACGGTGACGGTATTTGGATGATCCTCTCCGTAAGAATCAAGGAAAATTTTCAGCGCCCTTTTCATCAACGGCTCGGCTTTTTCAAGGCGATTAGTGTCTTGTAACAAACGCGCGAGGTTGTTGAGGCGGATCGCGACATCGGGATGATCCGGGCCAAAAGATTTCTCGTCAATCTCCAAAGACCTTATTATTAAAGGCTCGGCCTCTTTAAGACGGGTGGTGGTCTGAAGCAACCCCGCCAGGTTGCCGAGGGCGGGGGCCACCTTCGGATGATTTGGGCCGAAAGACTTCTCCATAATTTCAACAACTCTTCTCATCAAAGGCTCGGCTTCCTGAAAGCGGTTAGTGGCCTGCAGCAACTGTGCCAGGTTGTTGAGGTCAAGGGCGACCTTGGGATGGTCAGGCCCAAAGGATTTTTCGTCAATATCCAAAGACCGTCTCATTAAAGGCTCGGCTTCTTTAACACGGTTGGTTGCATAAAGCAACCACGCCAGGTTATTGAGGCCTGTGGAGACATTGGGATGGTCCGGGCCAAAGGATTTCTCTAAAATTTCGAGAGCCCTTTTCGTTAAAGGTTCTGCTTCGCTACAACGGTTGATATCCTTCAGCATATTCGCCAGATTGTTGAGGTCTCTGGCCACATCTGGATGATTCGGCCCAAAAGATTTCTCGTCAATCTCTAAAGACCGTCTCATTAAAGGCTCGGCTTCTTTAATACGGTTGGTTTCCTGCAACAATACCGCCAGGTTGCTGAGGTCTATGGCCACCTCGGGATGGTCTGGGCCAAAAGATTTCTCGTCAATTGCAAGCGCCCTTCTTATTAATGGCTCGGCTTTCTGAAAACGGTTGGTGTCATGAAACAACCGCGCCAGGTTGTTGAGGTCTCTGGCCACGTTGGGATGGTCAGCTCCAAAGGATTTCTCGTCTATCGCAAGCGCCCTTCTCATCAACGGCTCGGCTTCTTCAAGACAATTGGTCGCCTTCAAATACTGAGCAAGGTTATTGAGGTCTCTGGCGACAATGGGATGCTCGGGACCGAAAGCTTTTTCGTCAATCTGCAGTGCCTTTTTCATCAACGGCTCTGCTTCTTTTAAACGATTGGTCGTTTTTAATAATTGGGCCAGATTATTAAGCTGATTAGCAACCTTAGGATGGGCGGACCCAAAAGAGGTTTCGTCAATTTTCAACGCCCTTCTAATCAAAGGCTCGGCCTCTTTTAACCGGTTGGTGTGCTGCATTAAGCTAGCCAAGTTACCAAGACGGGTGGCAACGCTGGGATGATCTGGTCCAAATGAAGCTACATCAATCCTCAATGCCTCTTCCAGCAATGGCTTGGCTTCTTGAAGGCGGTTTGTCACCTGCAGCAGATGGCCTAGATTGCCGATACAAGTTGCGACATTGGGATGCTCCCGGCCAAATGCCACTGTTGCAATAAGTAATGCCCGCTTCATCAGCAATTCGGCTTCTTGAAGTCGGTTAGTATCACATAGCAATGTAGCCAAATTATTAAGATCCTCCGAGACCTTGGGATGATCCGGGCCAAAGACTTTTTCGTCGATCTCCAGTGCCCTTTTCATCAGTGACTCGGCCTCTTTCAGATGGGCGGTTACCTGAAGCAATGATGCAAGATTGCCGAGCCTATCCGCAACCTGGGGATGTTCTTTTCCGAAAATATCTTCATCAATTTTCAACGCCTCTCGAAACAGTTGCTCAGCTTCAGCTAGATGGTTTTTGGCCTTAAGAAGTGCTGCCATGATGCCTAGGGATTCTGCATAATATCGGTTTCCCTTGCCAAGAGTCTCTTCCCTTATTTGCAAAGCGCTTATAATAAGCGGTTCAACCTCTTTGTACCGTGCGAGATGAAAGAGTAGCTGC
This sequence comes from uncultured delta proteobacterium, assembly GCA_903897985.1. Classification (GTDB taxonomy): domain Bacteria; phylum RBG-13-61-14; class RBG-13-61-14; order RBG-13-61-14; family DRUE01; genus CAIYYW01. The sequence continues at coordinate 517 of CAIUDS010000148.1, read as the reverse complement.
GCCTTGGTATCCAAACTTTGAGCATAATCAGGAGAATTTTCTCCGGGGTCATTTTTTCTAATTTCAAGACTTTTTTCAACCAATGGTTGAGATTCGCGGTACCTCGCTGTTTCAATCAACAAACCGGCAAAGTCATTGAGGCACTGGGCAAGAATTGGGCTATCAGTATCCTCCATCAATGCAACGGCCTTTCCATAATTCGCATCTGCTGCTCGATAGTCCCCCAAAGTTTTAAAAAGGCCGGCAAGATTATTCAGGGTAATGGCTTCCCATTCCTTTGATTTCAGGTTCCTGCAGAGTTCCAGCCCGTTTTCAAAAATGCCTTGGGCCTGGCTATACCTGGTCAGATCCATTAAAAATAAGCCGAATTTATTCATGGCCTCCGGATTTCGGTCCTGGTAAAATCCTTTTGCCAATTCAATTTCTGCATCAGTGCATCTCCCCTGTTCAATTAGCTTTTCAACATCCAGCGCAAGCTTGGATTCTGCGATTGCTTCAACTCCGGGCTTTTCCAAAG
>CAIUDS010000147.1 GCA_903897985.1 uncultured delta proteobacterium | reverse complement strand
CTATGAAAACCAGCCGGCCCAGAAGCAGGCCGAGAAATTGAACGCCAATTTCTTTTTCTTCAAGCCCAAAAGCTCGCAACTGGATGAAAGTTTTTCCAGTCCGGAACTGGTGAATTTCCTGCAAACCCTGGAAAACGCGCTCCAGACCATTCCGCGGCTTGGGGCCGCGCCGGCCGCGGAAGCGGGCAAAGGGGGGGCGAAGGACGCGCTTTTTGATTTGGCCGAGGAGTTGCGGAAGGAGTTGGGGGAAGACGAGCTCTTGATCCCGGAGCCGGAGATCAAGAAAAGCCGGGGCCTGGAGATGCTTCGGAGCATGATCCAGGAGTTGAACGATCCGAGCGCGAACGGCCAGGTCACGCTCTTGGTGCTCCGGTTCGCGTCGGAGCTGATGAACCGGGCGGTGATCTTCGTGGTGACCAAGGACCAGGTGGCGGGGCTGGGACAATTCGGCATCCAGCTCAACGGCAAGGACCCGGAGAAACATGTGCGCCGGATGCGGATCCCGTTGGAGGAGCCCAGCGTTTTTCAGGAAGCGCTGCAGAAACGGATCCCGCTCAAGAAGAAATTAAGGCTCACCAAGTGGAACCAATACCTGGTGGAGCGGCTGGGGGGACTGGATCCGGCGGAAGTGTTTGTGGCCCCCATCATCACCAGCGGCAAGGTCGTCGCCATCTTATACGGCGACAACGCGCCGGAGGAAAAGGCGATCGGGGACACGGAAAGTTTGGAAATATTCCTGGTCCAGGCCGGGCAGGCCATGGAAAAAGCGCTGCTCGAACGCCGGCTTCAAGAGCTGCGGCCCCGGGAATTTAACAAGGACCGGCAAGGCTGATTATGAAGATGAGCAAGGAAAGTTATCAGATCCTGATTGCGGAAGATTCCGCCATCACCCGGGCGTTCCTGGTGAGCGCGCTGGAGAACCTCTCCAGCCGGCTCAATGTGATCGAGGTCTCGAGCGGCTTCGAGGCCCTCAGGCAGCTCCCGCGCAGCCGCTTCGACCTGATCATCACCGACATCAACATGCCCGACATCAACGGCCTCGAGTTGATCGGCTTCATCCGCAACAACCCGGGATACGCCCATATCCCCCTGATCGTGGTCACCACCGAAGGCTCACCCCGAGACCGCGAGAAAGGGATGGCCCTGGGCGCGGACGAGTACCTGGTCAAACCCATTGACTCGGCCCAGTTTCAGGAATTGATCCGGAAATACCTGAACTTGGACGCTCAAGGCTTGAGCGGGCCGGGGAGTAAATCTTGAGCGGAGTCAACCTGAGCGATTTCCGGGTCGAGGCCGAGGATCTGCTGGACAAGCTCAACCACGGCCTGCTCGACCTGGACGGCGCGGTGAAAAAAAACCTGAAGCAGGACCCCGCGGTGATCAATGAAATCTTCCGCGCCGCGCATTCGCTCAAAGGCATTTGCGGCATGTTCGGCTTCAGCGAGGTGGGCGAGATCGCCCACAAGCTGGAAGACCTGCTGGACCGGCTCCGGCTGGGCAAGCTCAAGCTCAGCGCGGACGGCCTGGACGCCATGTTCGAGGTGACCGAGGAACTCCGCGCGATTATCAGCCGCAAGGCCAACAACGAGACGATCGCAGCCTCGGAGATCGAGGGGCTTAAGAAACGGCTGGAGCGGGTGGAAAAAGAGAAGAAGGCTGACGATGGCAAGGACTGGCTGAAGCAGAGCGGGGTTTCGGAGGACATCCTGTCGGTGCTGACCGAGTATGAGGAGCACCGATTGGTGGAGAACATAAGGGAAAAAATGGCCATCTACCAGGTCACCGCCAACCTGGATTTGGATACCTTTGACGAAGAGCTGATCGTGCTCCAGAAATTATTGAAGGAACAGGGAGAACTGATCACCACCCTGCCCAGCGCCGAGGCGAGTTCGGAAGACCAGATCACTTTCTTTCTTTTGCTCGGGACCGAGCGGCCTCAGAGCGAGGTTGAAAATCAGCTCGGCGGCCACCCGGTCACGCTCAAGCAGATTCCCCCCGGCCAAGTCCAGGAAACCCCGGTCTCTCCTCCAACCGCGCCGGAACCGCCGGTCAGCGATCTGGAGCCCGCTCCGGAAGCCCCGGAGGAAGGAGAACTCGGAACGGTCCGCAGCCTGACCCGGACCGTGCGGGTGGACATCGGGAAACTGGACGAGCTGATGAACATCGTGGGCGAGCTGGTGCTGGGCAAAAATGTGATCGCGCGCCTGATCGAGAAGCTCCGGAACCAGCTCGGGTTCGGCGACTTCGGGATCGAACTCTACAAGGCCAACCGCAACCTCGAGCGCAAGCTGGAGGAACTCCAGGAGAGCGTGCTGGAAGTGCGGATGGTGCCGATCGGGCAAATTTATGACAAGCTCCGCCGCAATGTTCGCAAGCTCGCCCGCGAGACCGACAAGGACATCGCCTTCATCTCCGAGGGCGACGAGACCGAGTTGGATAAATTGATCATCGAAGACCTGGCCGACCCGCTCATGCATATCATCCGCAACTCGATTGACCATGGGGTGGAGACCCGGGAAAAACGGCTCGCCGCGGGCAAACCCGAGCAGGCCACCATCAAGCTGCGCGCGCTCCAGCGCGGCAACCATGTCGTGATCGAGATCAGCGATGACGGCGCCGGCCTGGATTTCACCCGCATCAAGCGCAAGGCCCTGGACCTGGGAATGATCGCCCCCGGCTCGGAGGTCAAGGAAGAAGATTTGATCCAGTTCCTGTTTGTGTCCGGGTTCTCCACCGCGGAAAAAGTCAGCGAGATTTCCGGCCGCGGGGTGGGCCTGGATGTGGTCAAGAACAATATCGGCGCGCTTTCCGGCGCCATTGACATTGAAAGCAAAGCCGGCTCGGGCGCCAAGGTCATCATCACGCTCCCGATCACGCTTGCGATCATCCAGGCCCTGGTGGTGGAGGTGGGCAAGGAAACCTTCGCCATCCCCCTCAATTCCGTTTCCTCCGGCCTGGTGGTCAAGCCCGAGGAGATCAAGACCATCGAGGGCCGCGAGGTGATCGAACTGCGCGAGCGCACCCTGCCCCTGCTCCGGCTGGAAAAGTTCTTCGCGCTCGACCCCGGGCTCAAGGTCGTGCGGGAGGAAATCTACATCGTCACGGTCGGGATCGCGGAGCGCCGCATCGGCCTGGTGGTGGACCGGCTGCTGGGACGGCAGGACATCGTGATCAAATCCATCGGCGAGGCGCTCTCCGGCATCCGCGGGATCGCCGGCGCCACCGAACTGGGGGACCAGCGGACCATCCTGGTCCTCGATGTGGTCGGCCTGATCGAGGAAGCCACCACCAGAATTTCCGGACGGGTCCGCGTGGAGGCGCACACCCATGTATCTTGAGTTCTTCGGCCTGAAAGCGAAACCGTTCGGGAAAACGCCGGACCCGGAAATGTTTTTCGTCTCGCGCCGTCACGAGGAAGCCTTGGCGCGGATGGAGCAGGCGGTGGAGGACCGGGAACTTTTGCTCTTGACCGGGGAAATCGGCTCGGGCAAGACCACGCTGAGCCGCGCCCTGATTGACCGGCTGCCCGAGCAGTTCAAGCCCTGCCTGATCATCAATCCGATTTTGAGCCCGAACCAGTTGCTCCGCACCGTGGCCCGAAGGCTCGGAGCCGACGCGCCCAAATATTTCAAAAGCGACCTGGTCGAGCAGGTCTTTGAACTGCTCTTCAAGCATTACCAGGACGAGATCTGTCCGGTCCTGATCATTGACGAGGCCCACCTGATCCCGAGCCGCGAGGCCTTTGAAGAGATCCGCCTGCTTACCAACTGCCAGTTGGACAAGGAAAACCTGCTGAGCGTCATCCTGATCGGACAGCCCGAGCTGATCCCGCGGCTTCAGCACCCGGTCTATGAGGCGCTGCGCCAGAGGATCGGCATCAAATATCATCTGGCTTCGCTGCTGTCCGAGGAAATCCCGGAATACCTGGAGTTCCGGCTCCAGAAGGCCGGCCGGGACAAGAATCTGTTCACGGCCGAGGCGGTCGAGTTGATCGCAATCCATTCCCGGGGCATCCCCCGGCGGATCAACAATATCGCGAGCAACGCCCTGATCGAGGGGTTTGCCCGGGAGGCCCGGGTCATCGGCCCGCGCATCATCGAGGATGTGATCAAGGACTTGGGCCTGGAAGTGGAGTCGGAGAAAAAGGAGAAGAAGACCGCGATGAGGAAAGCGGGCTAAAATATGGACCTGGTCGAAGCGAGAAAAAAAGCCAAGGAGCTGCAGGCCAAGCAGGGAACGCCCCCGTCCCCGGACTCGGCCGCGGCCGCGCCGGTTCTCAAACCGGAGCCGCAAAAGCCGGAACCCAAGGCCGGAAAAAAGAAGAAAGCCCCAGCCAAAGCCCGGCCGCAAGCGCCGGCCAAAAAGATCGAGGCCAAGGAGTCAAACCAGGCCGCTCCCAAAGCCCCGGAAAAGAAGCCGGCTCCAGAAGCTGCTCCAGCCCCGGCCGCGAAAGAGCCGATCAAACCGGAGCGCGGAGAAGACGCCTTTGGGGATATGAACTTTGGCGAGGATCTGCCCAAGGTGGAAAGCGCGGACCACGAACTGATCCTGGAGGAGAAAAAGCCCGCGGGACCGGTGGCGCGGGGAAAACCAAAACCCGCGGAAGATAAGCTCAGACCCAAGCCGGCAATGGATATATCCACGGAAAAAGATTTCTACGAGTTGGTGGTCGAGGATCTGGTTCAATACGGGTACGGCGAGTTGGAGACCAAGGCGAACCTGGTCGAGCTGCTGGGGTTTCGGCTCGGAACCGAGACCTATGCCATCCCCCTGGTCAAGATTCAGCAGATTATCAAGCCGCGGCCCATCACTCTGGTGCCGGGCGCGCCCCACCACATCCTGGGAATCATCTCGCTGAGGGGGATGATCATACCGATTTTCGACCTGAGACGCCGGCTGGGACTCGAGCCCGGGCCGGCGAGCCGGCAAAGCCGGATCATCATCATCAAGGTCGGCGACAATGTCCTGGCCGGAATGTTCGTGGACCAGGTGATGGAAGTGGCCCGGATCCCGAAGGACAGCATCGAGGACCCCCATGCCATTTTCAGTTCCGCGGGCCCCGGCATGGAAGCGGAGTTCCTGGATGGAATCGCCCGGCACAAAAGCCTGATGTTGATCATCCTGAACCTCGAGCGGGTGGTGCTGGGCAAGAACGAGGAAGGAAAGGTTGGATAAATGGGCGAATCCAAGAAAAAACCGAAAGAGCTCCGGCTGGCCTGTTTCACCTTGGCGGGGCAGAGCTATGCCATTGACATCATGAAAATCCGGCAGATCATTCGGCCCACCAAGATCCGGCCGCTGCCCGAGGCCCCGCCCTTTGTCGAGGGCGTGATCAATCTGCGCGGGGTCGTGATCCCGGTCATGGACCTCCGAAAGCGATTTGCGCTCGAAATCAAGCCGGACCTGGAGCCGCGCGTGATCATTGTCAGCGTGGAGCGGCAGGTGGTCGGGATCACGGTGGACGAGGTGAGCGAGGTGATCAGCATTGCCGGCGAGCAAATCCAGCCCCCGCCCCGTCTGAGCGGCATCCCCTCCCGGTTCCTGGCCGGCGCCTGCCAATACCGGGACGATATCCTGTTGATCCTCAAGCTCGACGAGATTTTGACCAGCGAGGAAAAAGTGCGTCTGGCCGAGATGAAGAAACCAGTTGGAAAGGAGTAACGATGATAGTCTTATGCCCGAAATGCAAAACCAAATACCGGGTGGACGAGAACAAGGTGGGCCCGGAGGGCGTCAAACTCCGTTGCAGCCATTGCACAATCATTTTCAAGGTCGCCAAACGGCCCCCGGTCCCCGCGGCCCAGCCGGCAGCCCCGGCGCCCGCCATCCCCCGGCCCGCGGCAGCTCCTCCCGCGCCCTCGGGAATTACCGGCCCCATGATGCCCAAGACCGAGGTCAAGGCCGAACTGCTGCTGGCGGACGCGGATGAAACCTTTCTGCTCAAGATCGGCGATGAACTCCTGGAAGGCGGGTACAAGGTCTGGTACGCACGCGACGGCGAGTCGGCCTGGAATTTTATCAAGGAAAAGAAACCCCCGGCCGCGATCCTGGAGGTGATGCTGCCCGGCCTGTTCGGGTTTGAAGTATGCGAAAAAGTCAGGAGCGAGCCGGAACTCGCCCAGGTCAAGCTGGTCCTGATCGGGTCCGTCTATGAAAAGAACCGCTCTCGCCGCGCCCCCGCCACCCGGTATGGCGCGGACGAGTATGTGGACAAATATCATAACGGTCAACAGGTGTTGCAGAAGGTGGACAAGGCGCTCGGGTTCGCCAAAGAAGAACCCGCTCCGGAAACGGAAGCACAACTGGAAGTGTCTCCCACGGTCTCCGCGGCGCCCCCGCCGCCTCCGCCTCGACCGGTTCCGGCGCCCGCGCCTCCGCCGCCCAGACCCGTTGCTCCGCCCATAGCGCCCAGGCCCGTGGCGCCTCCGCCTAGGCCGGTTGCGCCGCCGGCCGCGCCCAGACCCATGGCGCCTCCGCCCAAGCCGGTCGCGCCGCCGGCCGCGCCCAGACCCATGGCGCCTCCGCCCAGGCCGGTTGCGCCGCCGGCCGCGCCCAAACCCGTGGCGCCGGCTCCGGCTCCGGCCAAGCCCGTAGCCGCGGTGGGCTCGGATTGGACCAAAAGCGTGCCCGACACCCCGGAGCATCAAAAATCCGCGCGGCTGGCCCGGACCATTGCCGCGGACATTGCGCTCTACAATCCGGACCTGGTCGAGAAGGGGGTCCGGCAGGGAAGTTTTTATAAATTATTGGCCAAGGACATTGAGGACGGCAGAAAGCATTGGGAATCCAAGGCGGGTCCGGAGATCATGGCGGTGGGTCATTATTTCAACCTGGCCCTGGAAGACCTGATCGCCAAGAAGAAGAAAAAACTCGGCTTGGATTGAGATGGGG
>CAIUDS010000146.1 GCA_903897985.1 uncultured delta proteobacterium | reverse complement strand
GGTCGAAATGCCGGACCAGAAGGGACGAGCGATGGAAATCGGAAATGTCCAGTTCACCGGCCCGGCTTTTTTTCAAAAGCTCGAACCCGAGCGCGGCGTCGCCCAGGTCGCCGGTGACCCAAAGTTCGTCGCCAGCTCGGGCGCCGCTCCGGAGCACGGGCTTTTTCGAGGCCGGCCGGCCCAGCACGGTGACGCTGATAACGAGCTTGTCCGACGCGGTGGTGTCTCCTCCGACCAGGTCCACCTTGTGTTCGAGGGCGACTTCGAGGAAACCTTCGATCAGTTCGTCCGCATAAGCGACGGTCAGGTCGCGGGGAAAACCGATGGCGAGCAGGGCGTATTCGGGGATTCCGGCCATGGCCGCGAGGTCGGAGAGATTGACCGAGAGGGCTTTGCGGCCGAGCAGTCGGGGCGGGTGGACCGCGCGGAGGAAATGCACATCCTCGAGCAAGAGGTCGCAGGTGACCAAGGTTGAGGTGGCGGTCTTGAGCCAGGCCGCGTCATCGCCGATTCCGGCCAGGACTTCGCGCCGGCTGGCCGGGATCCGCGACTTTATGCGGCTGATCCATCCGAACTCGCCTATGTCGCTGATGTTCAAAATCAGGTTTTTATTTACGGCCGCCGGCGCGCCGTTTTTTGGCCCGGGACCTGGCCGCTTTTTTCCCGGCCGCGGCCTGCTTTTTCTGCCGGGCTTTTTTCAGCGATTTCACCTTCATGCCGCCGACCAGACTGGCATTCAGGACATCCTCCATGGTCTTGGCGAAAGTGAAATGGATTTCCTTGCGCTGCTCCTCGGGGATGTCCTCCAAGTCCTTCTTGTTCCGCTCCGGGATGATCAGGTTGCAGATTTCGTTGCGCAGCGCCGCGAGCGCTTTTTCCTTCAGGCCGCCGATGGGGAGCACGCGACCGCGCAGGGTGATCTCGCCGGTCATGGCCACATCCCTGCGGATGGCGATCCCGGTCATGGCGCTGATCAAGGCCGTGGCCATGGTCACGCCCGCGCTGGGGCCGTCCTTTGGAATCGCCCCGGCCGGTACATGCACATGGATTTCCTTGTCCTCGAAAAACTGCGGCGTAAGCCCGAACTCCGGAGCGATCCGCTTGGCAAAGCTCAAGCCGGCCTGGGCGCTCTCTTTCATGACCTCGCCGAGGTGCCCGGTCAGGATCAAGTTTTTGTGGCTCTGGATGATGCTGACCTCGATGCGGAGGATGTCGCCGCCGGTGCCGGTCCAGGCCAGGCCGGTGGCCACTCCCACCTCGTCCCTTTCCATCTCCTCCTCGGGCAAAAACTGCGGCGGCCCCAGGAACTGATGAATGTTTTCCTCCGTGATCACTTGTTTCTGCTTCTCGCCCTCGGCAACCTTTCTCGCCACCTTGCGGCAGATGGTCCCGATCTCGCGCTCCACGCCCCGGACCCCGGCTTCGCGCGTATATTGCGCGATGACCAGGCGCATGGCCGGGTCGGTGAACTCGATGTTCGCGTCGGTGATGCCGTTCTCGGTTTTCTGTTTGGGGATCAGGTAGCGGTTGGAGATCTGGAGTTTTTCCTCGAGCGTGTAGCCGGGGATCTCGATGATCTCCATCCGGTCGCGGAGCGTGGTCGGGATGGGGTCGGCCAGGTTGGCGGTGCAGATGAACATGGCCTTGGAGAGGTCAAAGGGGAGGTTCAGGTAGTTGTCACGGAAGCTGAAATTCTGCTCCGGATCCAAAACTTCGAGCAGGGCGGAGGTCGGGTCGCCGCGGAAGTCCATGCCCACCTTGTCAACCTCGTCGAGCATGAACACCGGGTTGTTGG
>CAIUDS010000145.1 GCA_903897985.1 uncultured delta proteobacterium | reverse complement strand
CGCCCGCTTGCAGTCCTGACTTGTTCGGCTAAAATAATGCGATTCCGCGAATCTTCTGCAGGAAGGAACCCTCGCTGATGGCTCCACATCTTGTCCCCGGCTGGCTCCATAACCCCGGCTGGCATTGCGCCTCGACCGCGCTTTCCGACGCCACCGCCTTCCTCGGGCACCCGCTCTCCGAGCCGATGTGCTTCGGCCTGGGCGCCGGCCTGGGCTTTGCTTTCCTCTCGGGCGACGTCTTCTATCCCACCCGCTTCATCGCGACCCGCTCGAGACTTTTAGAGACTAACTTTTTCGAGAACCTGGAGATCGCGCGGCCCTGGCTCCAGGACCCGGACCCCGACCACGCTCTGGCCGAGGCCAAGGCGCTGGCGGGTCAAGGTATCCCTGTGCTCATGCGCGCCGATCTTTTCCACCTTGATTATTACCAGTCCAAGGCCCACTTCCCCGGACATGTCATCCTCTTCTGGGGCTATGACGATGAAGCGGGGACCGCCTTGGTCGCCGACACCGAGCGGCCCGGCCTGCAAAGCGTGCCCCTGGCCTCCTTGCAAAAGGCGCGCTTCTCGGACCAGTCCTGGTATCTAACCTCGGGCGATCATTTCCGGGTGGACTGGCAACTGCCCGACCCCGATCTCCGGCCCGCCCTCCGCCGCGCGCTGCGCAAGCAAGCGGAGGACTTAATCAATCCTGAATACGCCGAGGCCGGGATCTTCGGCTATCCCGCGCTGCAGCGGGCCGTCGCCGACCTGCCGGAGTGGGGCCGGGCCAGGGACTGGCAATGGTCGGCGCGCTGGTTCTATCAGGTGATCGAGAAACGCGGCACCGGCGGCGGCGCTTTCCGCAAGCTCTACGCCCGCTTCCTGGAAGAGGCCGCCGGGCTTGACCCCGCGGTGGCCAAGATCGCCCCGGCCCGGGAGATGTTCGCAATCGCAGAAAAATGGAGCGAGCTTTCGCGGTTGCTGAAAAGGATCAGCGAAAAAGAAAAGCCCGAGGGGTTTGACCAGGCTGCCAAGCTATTATCTGAAATCCAGGTAAGCGAGCAGGGCCTGATGATGAGGATTCTAGCCGCGCCGGAGTTGCAAGAAATTTAAAATCCTTTGTGCGTAGCGCCAAAACTGCCGGAGCCTCATATCATGGGCTATTGTCAAGCGCCATTCCCGATTCCCGGGTAGGTTTCCGACTTGGTTGTGGCGCGGGCATCTTGCCTGCGCCAGCTTTCCTGAGGCTGCAGGCCGGAAACCTGCACCACAACCGGATCAAAGAAATTTCCGCGCCTGGCGACTAGACCCCAGAAAGCGCTTGCTCTCGGCCTTTGGGGAGGCTTCATTTTTTTCTTGACAGCCCTCCCGGAACCTGCTAATAATTTACACCGGGTGGTGAATAAGTGGCTCGGTCCATTCCTGCCGAAAATTCCGCAGCGCAATCCTCTGGGGAGCGTTTAAGAGCCGAAGCCAAGATCCTTCGGGCGGCCCGGACCTTGTTTTCCGGGAAAGGCTTTGCCGCGGTGACGACCCAGGAAGTGGCCGACCAAGCCGGGGTGGACAAACGCCTGGTCTTTTATCATTTCGCGACCAAGGAAAAGCTTTACCTCACCACCCTGGAGAGCTTTTTCAAGCGGATCGAGGCCATCGTCGCGAGCTTCCCGGCGACTTACAAATCCTCCGACGATCCCCTGGTCAACCTGCTCCAATTCAGCGATAATTTCACGGCGTTCGTGGCCCTTCACCAGGAGCCGATCCGGATTGTAATCCGCGAGATCATGGACGAGGGACCCTTCCTCGATACCCTCACCGAGCGCTACTTCAAGCCGATGTTCGAGATGGGCAACCGCGCCCTCAAAGACATGTTCAAAGGCCAGAAAAAACCCGAGCAGCAACTGCTCCATTTCCTGATCAGCTTCGGCGGAGCCAACCTCTTTTACTTCCTGATTACACCCTTGCTCCGTCGGCTCGGACCTTCGGATCCCCTGGATCCGGAGAACCTGGAAAAACGCAAGGAAGAGATGCGGAGACTCATCCTCCGTAACGTCTAATTTCACCATTTGGTGAAAAAGGAGAGAAGACCTAAACACAAAGACACAAAGGACACTAAGGGTTAAGAAAGAAAAGAAATGAAATAGGAACTTTTTTCTTTGT
>CAIUDS010000144.1 GCA_903897985.1 uncultured delta proteobacterium | reverse complement strand
GGTCATTCTCTTGAGCCACCGGCCGCCCCCTCCCGCCAAGATCCGCGAGCTGCCCGTCAGCCTCATCCTTTCCGGCCATACCCACGGAGGCCAGATCAAGTTCCCCTTCAACGGCCCGGCCCCCAGCAAGATCGCCTACCGCCAGATCGAGGGCATTTATAAAATCCACGGCAAAACCTTGCATGTCTCGCGCGGCACCGGAACCATCGGCTGGCTTCCCTTCCGGCTTTACTGCCCCGCGGAAATCTCCCTGCTCATCCTCCGCGCCCAGCCCAGCTCCAACTGAATATTCCGGCTAGGGCTGTCCAGCAGGGTGTTGAAAAGAATAGCCACAGTCATTCCCGCGAAAGCGGGAATCCAGAACAATGCTGGATTCCCGGTCAAGCCGGGAATGACCTAAAGGGGCACAGAGCTATTTGGGGACGATGATAATCTTGCGCTCCGCGCTTTTCTCCAGCGGAGATATGGAAAGGATTCGGCGGGACTGGTCCCAATCGAATTTGCCGGCTGGCTCCAGATTTATTTTCGGCTCGTCCGGGTAAATGCGGGCCGGCAGATAGATTTCCGTGGGCAAGGAAATGCCCGGGTCTTCGTCCCAGGTCAACTGGAATTTTCCCGACTTGGCGTCAAAGGAAAACCGGTTGATCTTTCCCGCGACCGCTCTGGGATAGGGCCGGTCCAGCGCCGCCGCGGCCGGCCGGAGCGACCCGTCCGGATTGAAGCAGGAAGTGTTTTCCAGGTTCCAGATCGTCCCGCTCATTGAGCATTCCCAATAAGTGCCGGAGAATTTTAAATCGTCGAATTTATCATAAAGACTGCCCAGGTAAGCTGCAGCCCCTTTCATCAGCGGCGAGGCTCCGAACTCGCCGACCAGGATGGGCGTGTCCCAGGCTTTCTGCAGGGCCTGGTGCCGAGCGAGGCCGCTGTGCATGAAGGCCTGCTCGAATTTGGAAGTGGCTACCATCCCATAGGTGCCGAAGTCGTAATAATGCGGCGCGAACACCAGGTTCTTGAGTGCGGGCCGGGGCCGGTGAGAGGTCCACATGCCGATGTTTTCGAGCGGGACAATGTCCGCGAAAATCAGGTATCGCGGGTTCACCGCTTGGACCGCCTGCCCGACTTTTTCATAAAGCGGGAACAGTTGGTTTTTATAAAACCAGCCCAGGCTCAAGCGGCCGACGGATCCGGGGAACGGCTCGTTGATCGGCTCGAACCCGATCACCATCGGATCATCTTGATACCGCTCCGCCAGCATCTTGAAGAAAGCGATATAGTTGTCCTGCGCGCCGCCGCGGTTGGACCAGAATTGCTCGAGCGTGTCAGTCACCGGCCAGGTGAAATCGCGCAAGCCCCAGTTCTTGCAGTCCGCATGTTGGGGCAGGCTCCGATATTTTTCCGGCAGGGTCCAGTCCGGGAAACCGTCCCCGCAAAAGCGCCGGCTGAACAAGTCCTGGTGCGCGTCCACGATCACCCGGATGCCGCGACTCCCGAACGCCGCGACCATCCGGTCATATTTTTTCAAATATTCCTTGTCATATTTCCCGCGCTGCGGCTCGGCCGCCTCGTAGATGATGAGCAGACGGACCACATTGAAACCGAGCGCCTGCACCCCATCCGCGTATTGATTGAGCGCGGAATCAAAGTTTGGGACCGGCTCGAACGGAATGAAGGGAGGCAGCTTGCTCCGGCCGCCGGTGTTGGCTCCGCGCAGGATGATTTCCCGGCCCGCGGCGTCAAGGAAACGCATGCCCTGGGTATGGATCGTTGATGGGTCCGCGGGCAAAGCTTGCGCCCGCATGGCCGGCGCGGCCAGCATCAGGATCAACCACGTCCAGCTAAAACTTTTTTTCACGAGTCCTCCATTTCGGGTTGCGGTTCAGGGAGCGCCTTTTTGGAGGATCACGATTTCGGGGCAGACGATTTCGGTGGTGACCCCGATGATCCGAGGGGGCGCAAATTTTTTGATGACCCGATAGCCGAGCTTGCCGGCCAGCAGGTCCTGCCAATAGGTCCGGGTGGATGGATATTGATTGGGATACTTTAGGTAACGGTCGTAAAAACCGCTGCTGGCAACGATGTAGCCGGGGTCCCGTTCGGCCAGCCCGGCGGGCGAGAAATCGTAAAGATATTGTTGCAATTGCTGCTGCCAGCGCCCTTCATAGTCGGCCGCGGTCTGGAGGGGGTCGGTCCCGGCGGCGCAGGTCCCGGAGGGACATTTGATCCGTTTGGCCAGGCGCATGACCTGGACGGGCAGCACGGGCTCGTGGTATTTCCAGTCCACGAGTTGGGGGTGGTAGCTATGGCCGAAATTAAACAGCCAGGAGGTGGTTTCGATCCTGGCGTCCGGGGGGAGGTTCTGCTCGATCCAGGCGCGGGCCTGGTAACGGGTGTCATGGATAAAATAATAATCCACCGCGGCGGACAGGCCGGCCAGCCAGAGGATGGCCGCGGCCATCGCGGCGATCGCGGCTGTTCGCAAAGCAGCGCGCCGGAGCAGGGCGTCGGCGAACATGGCGGCAAAGGCCAGGAAAAAAGGCAGATAGGGGACGAGGTATCGGAGGTCTATGCGCCGGACGGTGGAATAGGACAGGCAGAAAAAGATAATGGCCGGGAGCAGGAGATAGTTGGCCATCAGTCTAGAACTCCGGGGCAGGGACGGTTTTTTTTCGGCCAGATACCAGACCATGCCGGAGAGAGCCAGGACCAGCCCGACAAAGCCGCTCCCGGTGAAAAGTAACCAGGGAATTTGGCGATAACCGAATGGATATAAGATGCCCAGGCCCTGTTTAACAGACATGGTCACCGCATAAGTCTGATAGATCACCGCGGTCGGGTCCCGGAACAGGCAGGGGAAGCCCAGGGCCAGGCCCAGAAACGCCAGTCCGCCTTCAACCGCGATCACCGTGGCCATCTCTTTCCAAGGTTTGAGCCGGTCCTGCCCGTCCAGGCGGCCGCTGAAGTAGAGCAGGGTCGGGACCAGCAGCATGATGAAGACAAAGGAGCCGGTGATCTGGATGCCCAGACTCAAGCCGCAGACCAGGCTGCACGCATAGAGGTATTTCTTCCTGCCGGTCAAAAGGAATTGGCTCGCGCAGAACAGGCACAGGCAATAGAACAGCGCCAGCATCGAGGTGTTCTTGATGAAATGCGCGGAGTTGACAAAGGTGGGCGCGAGCGCGAACAGGAGCGCGCCGAACCCGGCCGCGGGCAGCGAGCAGATTTTGATCAGGACCCGGAAAAAAACCGCCGCGGCCAAGGCCGCGAACAGCGCGAACAAAATCCTGCCCCTCCAGAGCGCGCCGGCATAGCCGGGGTTGTCATCCTGGTCGGTGATCACATCGGTCCGGCCGGAAAGATAGGGCGCGTAGAAACCGGCCAGCACATATTTGGGCAGGGTGCCGTAATAATAGGTCTGCGGGCAGAGGCGCCGGCCTTGATCCAGATTGACCGCCTCCAACGCCAGCAGCCGCTCGTCACCGTACCAGTTGTCGGGCAGTCCCCATCCGATCCCGGCGAGGTTGTAAATCAAACTGACCGCCAACACGCCGAGCGTCATCCAGGCGGAAGCGGATTTGAAAGCGGGGATGGAAGAGCGTGGTTCCATTGGTTCTGGCCTTTGGGAGGAAACTCCGGCTTATTTGCGGTAATGCGCGATCACTTTTTGCACCACCTGGATCACGC
>CAIUDS010000143.1 GCA_903897985.1 uncultured delta proteobacterium | reverse complement strand
GGCCGGTATCAGCATATCCAAAATCTTCGAATATTTCCTTGAGCCGATCAAGGTGATTGCCCTCAATCATAAGCAAACTTGCATGCATGCTCATCTGCGCCTCTCCATTATTATTTTTTATTCAAATACATCAGCCGTTTCCAATCCGAAATTTTATTTCGTTTCCGCGCTCTCGAAGTCCAAATCCAGGTTTTCATCCTCAGCCACCAGCTCCAACTCGGACCGGAGTTCCTTGATCTTGACCCGGGCCGGCACCGCCAGTTGGCATTCCATGGTGAAGACCGGCGTGCCGCTCAAAGGCGCGGGGCTGACCCGAGTTTCCAGGGCCTCGATGTTGGCCTGGTGATGGTGAAGGATATTGGTGAAGCGGCGCACGATGCCGGGGTGGTCCATCCCGGAAACCACCAGGCGAAAGGGCAGGGTCTTCTCGAGATGACGATCGGTCGGGGCCATGGTGGGCCGGACCTGGAGCAGGAGGCCGGTCGAATTGACCAGTTCAACCAGATGCTGGTTCAGCCATTCGATCTCCGCGCCCTCCCCGCTCACCAGCAGGATGAGCGCGAACTCTCCCCCCAAAACCGCCATGCGCGAATCCTCGAGGTTGATGCCGCGTTGAGAAAAAAATCCGGAAATCTCGTCCACCAAGCCCACCCGGTCCGGACCGCTCCCCGAAATCACCAGATAACTCTTCATCGTCGTTATCCTCCACGCAAATTCTACCTGTTTAAGAATATTTGGCAACCTGCCGCAAGGAATTGGTGAAGCTGGTTAAAATGGTAAAGCTGGTGAAATTGGTGGCATTTACCAATTTTACAGTTTTACCAATTTCACCATTTTCACCAAATTGGACAGGTTGACAAGCCCGGTTTGCAAAGTATATTGAAAATAATGAAGTGTTTTCGGCATCCGGACCGGAGGGCCAAGCGCAACTGTTTCGAGTGCAAAAAGGCGATCTGTCCGGAGTGCCAGTTACGCTCGGAGGGCCATGTTTTTTGCGCGGAGGACTGCCTTCAGAAATGGCTGGCGCAAAAAGAGCTGAAGCAACAAAAGCGCAAGGCCCGGTCCGTTCCCAAACCCCAGGTCAAGCTCGGGCTGCTCGCGACCAAGCTGGACGAGATCACCGGCGAGCACCAGCGGCTCGAGTTGCGGCTGCAGCAGTTCGAGCAGGACCAGCAGAGCCGCGGCCGGACCCTCCTGATCGCCGCGGGACTGGCCGCGATCGTGCTGCTGGCCTTGACGCTCACGCTCGGGAGCTACCTCTGGCTGCGCAAGCCCGCGTCGGGTTCCCCGGCCGCGGAAACGACCGCGGCGAATAAATTCGATCCCGGCTATCCGGGCACGCTCGCGGAAAATTCCTTCCTCGAACCGCCCAGCCTCGAGCTCCCGCCCGGAGAACTCAAGACCGCCTCGGGCCGGATGGATTTCTACGGCCGCGCGCCCGGAGCCAAGAAGGCGGTGTTTCTGCTCAATGGCCGCGAGTTGATGAGTGTTCAACTCTCCGAACCGGAATTTGTATTCAAGGGGGTCGCACTTACCGAGGGCTCGAACCTGGCGCAGGTGCTTTCGGAGGATGGCCAGGGCAACCAGTCCTATTCGATCGCCCAGATGATTTCCAACCCGGGCAAGGGTTTACTGGTGGTGGCCTATACCCCCGGTCTGGACTACAGCCACGGCCGGCGCGATTTTCCGGGCGCGGCCCTGACCTTTGACGCGGGCGGAGACGAAGGCTATGGCCGGAAGTTGCTCGAGGTTTTGCGCGCGCAGGGGATCACGACCACCATTTTTGTGACCGGCCAGTTCATCTCGGATCACCCGGACCTGGTGCGGCAGATGGTAGCGGACGGCCATGAGCTCGGCAATCATACTTATTCTCATCCGCACCTGACCACCTGGGAGCAGAATTTCCGGCAGTGGACCGCTCCGACCGTGACCCGCGAGTTTGTCCGGAACGAATTGTTGAGCACGGCCCAGCTTTTCCGCGAAACCACCGGCGCGGAAATGGCCCGGCTCTGGCGCGCGCCCTACGGCGAGCAGAACCGCGAGATCCGCAAGTGGGCGGAGGAGGCCGGGTTCTACCATATCGGCTGGTCCCGCAGCGGCAAGATGAATTACGACACCCTGGACTGGCTCTGCGACAAGCACTCCAATCATTACAAAAGTCCGGATGACATCCGGGGCATGCTCACGGAAATCGCGCGTAGCCATGCGCCCGGAGCCCGCGGTTCGATCATCCTGATGCACCTTTCCACCGGTCGCGGCGACCAATTTCCGGACCAGGTGATCGCGCCCGCGCTCGAGGCCTTTTCCGCCCAAGGCTTGAAGCTCGTGAAGGTGTCCGAACTCCTGCCCGGCCTGACCGGAGCCGCCGCGGCGAAAAAATAACGAGCCGGCAGAAATCTTCCAAGACCGAAAAGCATTGACAGTTGAATTAGCTGATACCCGGGGGGTCAGTAACCGGAAATAATTCCGGCCAGGGTGCCGCGATAGGTAATGGTCTTGTTGGCCGGGATCAGGCTCTGGAGCGTGGGGAACAGGCTCAGGTATTGCTGGCTCGGGTTGATCTTGGCCTCGAGTTGAATCAAGCTGCCGGGCATGGGATCGCGCAGCTCGAGCTGGCCGGTGCCCGTGATCGGGAAGTCCGGACTTTGCATTTCCAGGCTCTTGAACTGGGCGCTGCCGTCGCTCAATTCCAGGTCCAGTTTGGCGCGGTCCAACCGGATCTCGGGTACCTGGAAACCCTGGTAGCTGAACGCGCGAATTTTTCCCGGGCCGAACTCCGCGGCCACTTTTCCGGTCCAGGCCTTGGGGTTATTGCGGGGGGTGAGGTTAAAATTGCCCTTGGCTGTCAGCTTGGAGGCGATCCATAAACCGCGCTGGCCGCCGCCGGCCATGCCGGCCAGGTCAACATTCTGGGCGTCAAAATTGGTTTTATACCCGCGAGTCGCCTGTTGGATGGAGCCGGAAATTTTTCCGCCATACAGGTTGGCCTGGAATGCCAATTTTTTTCTGCCGATCAATAGCGGGAGCAGCGCCAGCCGAACCCGCAGTTGGTCAATTTTGAAGGTCGTTCTGTTCCGGGTTGTGACCGTTACCGAGCGCGCCTGCACCCCGGACAACCAATACTTGTCCAATTGCGAGATGTTGAGGCTGATGCCGCTTTTCTGGGCATTGCTTTCCAGCCAGCCCTTGACCTGCATCGGGTCAAAGGTCAGGTAGAACGAAAACCCAAACGCAAGGACAAAGAACAAGCCATAGCCGGCCCCGATTATGAGTTTTCGTTTCATTTCGCCGCTTTTTCCTTGTACGCCGAAATCCGCATCACCACATCCAGGGTCTTGGACTGGTCCAGCCGGGTCTTGATGCTGATCTGTCCGATCCGGACCAGCCCGGGAATTTTCTCC
>CAIUDS010000142.1 GCA_903897985.1 uncultured delta proteobacterium | reverse complement strand
TTGATTTTCCTTTCAACTTTCAACCTTTCACCCCTTCACCTCCGATACACATTTGTCAACCTACACCAAACGAAAAATGAAAAAATATTTTTTCCGCTTATAATTCAATGGATTACAAGGCTATGCAAACTTTGCACTTTTGTTTGGCTAGGCCAAACAATTTGAGTGGAAAAACTGTAATGTGCAATGCAACAAACTGACCCGGATTTTTCCGGAATTTGCCCTCGGGGAAGCGGAAATTAAAAAGGAAGTGGTGAATTTACCAGGTCAATAAAAGCCGATCGCTTACAAGCTCGCTTGATAATTCCTCTCCCGCCATCTGGAATCGCTTGAGCATTGAGCGCCCGCAATTGACCATGATTTCTCGAGCAAATAGTCCATCCGGGATCGGCAAATTGCATAAGTAATTCCCGGATTTTTTGGTGCCATCTATTGACAATAGAACAAATACTCCCCTATCTTTGCACTTGGCAATCGTCTTTAAGAGTCTTTCCAAGTCAAACGATTGCGCTCCATAGAGGATGGTTTGAGAATGAACATATGGTGGGTCGCAATAAATGACATCACCCTCCTCGGCGTGCCCCATGATCGGCTCAAAGTCGGAGCAGTGGAATTCCGTCCCCTTGACTCGCTCATGCCAAAGATCCACTCGTCGGTCGAAAGAGTCGGGGGAAATTGGTTGATGAACTCCGCAGGGTGTGCTCATGAAACCATCATCCTGCCTGAACCTAACCACTCCCCCGTAGCAAGCCCTGGACAGGAAAAGCAAATCTCCCGGGTTTGGCTCATGGTTGTAGGAGGCCTTGATCTGTTCATAAATCTCCTGCCTCTCACCGGACGAGAACCGTTGCCACCTGGAGGCATACCATTTCTTAAGGCTTTTGGGATCATTTTTAAGGGCGAGCCATATATCCACCAGCGGCCGCATCAGGTCCGAAGCGACCGCCCGCTCCGGCGACAAGGTTCCCAGCACGGCTCCGCTGCCTAAAAATGGCTCGATATATCGGGAATAATTAGCGGGAAAATTGGCAATAATCTCGTGGGCGAACCTCTGTTTGTTCCCGATCCATTTTAAAAGTTGAACATGAAAGGGCGGGATGGTGTAACCCTGCTCTTGCTGAAGCCGCTTAATATCGAACAGCCAATTTTGCATCATGCCCTCACTTTTAAAGAATACCTCAAGATCAGCATATCCCAAATTGGGATATTGTCAAGTTGTGCCTTAAGATTATGGTCGGAATGAGAAAAAGCATACATTCCAAAGAACAGGCGGCCTTGCGTCAAGCGTTGAAGCAGATTCGCGGGAAAGCTGGATTCAGCCAGACTCAATTGGCGGAAAAACTTGGCAAACCCCAATCGTTCGTCAGCAAATACGAATCCGGGGAACGCCGGCTGGACTTTTTGGAGGTCAGGGAGATTTGCGCCCAATTGGAAATAGACATTGATGACTTTGGGAAATTATTTGAGCGGTTCCTTGGAGAATCCCAATGAAACCCGATCCGAGATTTTCAGGATGCCGCGAAGAATTCTGGGCGAATGTCAGGATTGTCAGCCAACATTTGGGATATACCGAACGCAACGAGGGGAAAATCAAGACTTACTTTTTGGCAGAGATGGTTTCGGTCATGACCGATTTAAAACTTGGCAAAGATCATTTGGTTGATCCCGCTGGCAAGCCTACTTCTTTGGCCGCTAAGCTTATCGAATATTTTGATTACCGGGCCAAAATTTTAAATGAGCAAGTTGAGCCGCGGCTGATGAATAAGTCGCAAGCCAAGCAGGAATTTGCGAGGATGAAAAAGGCCTTGCATCCGCGGTGCCCGATCCCGATGAATAAGCAGAAAGGCGCCAAGAGAACCCCGGCCTATCTAACTGGAATGGTGAATATGACGATTGAGGCGAATCAAGGGGGATGCGGCGTGGATTACGATCCCCGGTCCCTTGCCGTCATCACCAAAAACGGGGCGCCGCTTCGGACGCTGTGTCGGAGGATAGATGGCTGCTTCCCTTCGGTGATTGATCCGATCGCGGTTTGGGAGATCAAGGAATATTACAATACCACCACCTTTGGCAGCAGGGTGGCCGATGCGATTTACGAGACCATCACCGACGGCATGGAGCTAAAAGAGTTGAGGGAGGAAGAAGGGGTTCATATCAAACATTATCTTATCGTTGACGATCATTATACCTGGTGGGAATGTGGCCGCTCTTATCTTTGCCGGATCATTGACATCCTGAACATGGGACTCCTGGATGAGGCGCTGTTCGGGCGCGAAATCTTTGAGCGTTTGCCCCAAATTGTGAAGGAATGGGTTGCGCAGTTGGAGCGCGGCCGATAGTTTTTCGTGTAATCCGTCGTTGGTATCATCCATAGAACTTCCCGGAATAACCCCGTTTCGGGCGCGGAGTGGCGCGGAGTGGAACGGAGCGCCAAAAACGGAATGCGTTCGCAAAAAGGTCCGGCGGTCGGCGGGCTCATGATTGACAATTTGCTACAATTAAGTTAAATTGATAGAAAAAGAGGTATAACTTACAATGATCTCATGGTGGCAGGGACTGCTCTTGGGCGCGCTCCAGGGGCTGACGGAATTCTTGCCGGTGTCCTCGTCCGGACACCTTGTGCTGGCCCAAAGTCTGCTCAAGGGTTTCAGCCAGCCCGGGGTTTTGTTCGATGTGGCGCTGCATGTTGCAACGGCCCTGGCGGTTGTGTTATACTTTGCTCAGGACCTTTTGGGATTGCTGAAGCGGAGCGTTCGCGCGGAGGATGCGGAGGAGATGGCGGAAAGCGGAAAGATGAAGCGGATCGAGTGGAAGTTGGCATGGGTAATGCTTTTGGCCCTGATCCCCACCGGTGTCATCGGATTCCTGCTCAAGGACTTTGCCGAGGCCCAATTTCAAAGCCCCCTGGCCGTGGGATATTTCCTCATCCTCACCGGCATCATCCTGTTCAGCGCCGACCTGGTTGCCTCCAAAAAACCCGGCGCCCCGGCCGAGCCCAACTTCTGGCAAGCGCTCCTGATCGGGAGCGCGCAAGGACTGGCGGTGTTCCCGGGACTGTCCCGTTCGGCCACGACCATCTCGACCGGCATCTTCACGGGCTTGCGCGGCGATTATGCCGCGCGTTTTTCATTTTTATTGTCCGTGCCCGCGGTTTTGGGCGCGTCCCTGGTTTCGCTCAAGGATCAGAAAGAGGCGATTGCCAATTTTCAGAGTCACGACCTGCTGGCCTATCTCCTGGGCATGGGAGCGGCTTTGCTCGTGGGATACTTCAGCATCCGGCTGGTTTTTGCCGTGGTGCGGAAGATAAGACTAAGCTGGTTCGGCGGATATTGCGTGCTGCTGGGATTGCTGACGGTGATTGTGGAGAACCTGAACAAGTGAGGTGAGGCAGATGGCGGAGGCGGAGAATCGGTTCGCGCGGATTCGGGAGGAACTGTTCGGGATCATCATCCTGTTCCTCTCGGTGTTCCTGTTCCTGACCCTGGTAAGCTATCGGGCGGATGACCCGTCCTTTTTCGCCCGCGGCGGCCAAGGCATAAAAAATTACGGCGGTTTGGTCGGGTCATATCTTTCCGCCGTCCTGTTCCAGAGCATCGGCCTGGGCGCGTTCCTCCTCTTCGTGCTCGCCTTTTTCGCGGCCGGGTTCAAGCTGTTCCGCCGGGAGAAGCTGATCGTCGGCCGCTCGCGGGTCTGGCTGGCGCTGCGGGTGTTCGGGCTGGGCCTGCTCCTGGTTTGCTGCTCGGGCCTGGTCTCGCTGATCTCGCCGCAAATGGACTGGAGCGGAGACCTCATCAAGTCCGGCGGCTGGATGGGATTTTTGCTGGCCAAGGCCCTCAAGAACCTCCTGAGCGCGCCCGGGGCCTACGGGTTCAGCCTGCTCGGGATCCTGGTCGGCATGGTCCTGGGTTTCAACATCTCGGTGGTGAAGGCCGCGGGCATGGCCTACAAGGCTGGGGGAAACGCCTGGGAGTTTGTGGCGGACCGGGTGCGGCAGCGCTGGGAGCGGCGTTGGGAGCGGCGGAAACGGCTGGCTGGCGCGGACGAGCAGAAGAAGCTTTTCGAGAGTTACCAGAAGTCGGAGCCCAAGATCAAGGAAGTTTCGGTCGCGGAGCTGGAAGCGAGCAAGACCCCGATGAAAGTGGAGCCGGAGGCGCCCAGGCAGGAGAAGCTGAGCTTCATGCCCGGGAGCTATGTGCTGCCGTCGCTGAAGCTGTTGGATGCGGTCCCGAAGAGCACGAGCTCGGTGGACCGCGATTCGCTATTGCTGCGGGCGCGGCTTTTGGAGAAGAAGCTCTTGGACTTCGGGGTTGCGGGCGAGGTGGAGGAAGTGCAACCGGGCCCGGTGATCACGATGTATGAATACAAGCCGGCCTCCGGGATCAAGGTCAACCGGGTGGCGAACCTGTCGGACGACCTGGCCTGCGCGCTCAGCGCCTTGAGCGTCCGGATCATCGCGCCGATCCCGGGCAAGGGCGTGGTGGGGATCGAGATCCCGAACCAGGAACGCGAGACGGTTTATTTCAAGGAATTGATCGCGAGTTCGGCCTATCAGAACCAGAAGAGTCTCCTGACCCTGGCCCTGGGCAAGGGCATCACCGGCGAGCCCTTTGTGATAGACCTGCGCAGGGCGCCGCATCTTTTGGTCGCGGGCGCGACCGGCTCGGGCAAGAGCGTGAGCCTGAACGCCATGATCATGAGCGTGCTCCACCGCTCGACGCCGGAGCAGGTGCGCATGCTGATGATAGACCCGAAGCGGCTGGAGCTGACCACCTACGAGGGCATCCCCCATCTGCTCACCAATGTCATCTCGGAGCCGAAAGAGGCCGCGGTGGCGCTGAAATGGGCGGTGGCGGAGATGGAGAACCGGTATCGGACCCTGGCGCATTACGGGGCGCGCAATATTGATTCGTTCAACCGGCTGGTGGAGGAGGGCAAGAAGGGGCGGAAGGGGAAACGGAAACGCAAGGATGACGGGAGCACCCTGGTCTTGGACCGGGTGCCGGAAAAATATCCGGCCGAGCAGTTGCCCCTGATCCTCATAATCATTGACGAGCTGGCGGACCTGATGATGGTGGCGCAGCGCGACTGCGAGGCCAGCATCACCCGGCTCGCCCAGATGGCTCGGGCCGCGGGCATCCATCTGATCGTGGCCACCCAGCGCCCCAGCGTGGATGTCATCACCGGCCTGATCAAGGCCAATTTCTCCGCCCGCATTTCCTTCCAGGTCGCCAGCAAGGTGGACTCCCGCACCATCCTCGACCAGATGGGCGCGGAAAAACTCCTGGGCATGGGCGATATGCTGTTCCTTGCCCCCGGGACCAACAACCTCATCCGCGTGCACGGCGCTTATGTGAGCGAGCCCGAGATCAAGCGGGTGGTGGGTTTCTGGAAGAAGCAGGGTCGGCCCGAATACAACACCGAGATCGTAAGGGCGGTCCCGGAGGACGCCGAGGGCGGGGCCGCGGGCGGCGTAGTGGACGACCTTTACGAGCAGGCGGTGGAGGTGGTGGTGCGGACCCGCCAGGCCAGCGTGTCCATGCTTCAAAGAAAGCTCCGGGTCGGCTATAATCGTTCCGCGCGCATGATTGAACAAATGGAAATCGAGGGTATTATCGGGCCCTCGGACGGGGTCAAGGCCCGGGAAGTGCTCTGGGATGTCCTGCGGCTCGAGCAGCGCCTGTCTCGAAGAATGAAGGGAGTCGGATGAGATTCACAACCATAAACCGTTATCGCTCGCAAGCGGTTAAGCTTTTGCTCTCGGCGGTTCTTCTGCTTGGGCCTTTGTTTTCCGCCCGGGCGGAACTGACTCTGGACCAGGTGGTGTCGAAACTGGAGGCCAACTTCGCGGGCATCAAGACCTATTCGGCCAAGTTCGAGCAGGAGGTCAAGAGCACCCAGTTCGGCAAGAACCTGACCACAGGCTCGGGCGAGCTTTTTTACGAGAAGCCCGGGAAGATGGTCTGGCATTACCAGGCCCCGGAGGAACACTGGTACATAACCAACGGCCAGTTCTTCTGGGACTATCTGCCCTCGGTCAAACAGGTCCTCGAAATGAAGCTGGACCAGGCCCTCTCCAGCAACCTGCCCAAGGCCTTCCTCTTCGGAATGGCCAAGCTGTCCGACCAGTTCACGGTCGCGTTCGACCCGGCGCAGAAGGACGCGAAGGACGGCAATTATCGCTTGGTGCTGACGCCGAAGCAGGACGAGGATAAGATCATGCTCGGGACCATGTCGTTGTTGGTGGACGGCAAAACTTTTTTGGTCAAGGAGGCCAAACTGCGCGACAGCCTGGGCAATGAAAATTTCCTGCGTTTTACCGACACGAAAATGAACCCGAAAATTGACGCGAAGATGTTCGATTTTAAAATACCCGCGGGGGTGGAGAAGATCGTGCCGCCGGCGAGCGCGGAAAGCAAGGGCGCGGGGGTAAATAAAGGACAAGGGGTAAAACCGAAATGAGCGAGAGCGGAGCCAAGGTTGAAGTCAGCATAGAAGAGGAACTGCAGCGCAGTTACCTCGATTACGCCATGAGCGTGATCATCGGAAGGGCGCTGCCGGAGGCGCGCGACGGCTTGAAGCCGGTGCACCGCCGGATTTTATACGCCATGTACAAGGAAGGTCTGTTAAGCAACAAGAAATACTCGAAATGCGCCGGCGTGGTCGGCGAGGTCCTCAAGAAATATCATCCGCACGGGGACGCCGCGGTTTATGACGCTTTAGTGCGCATGGCGCAGAAGTTCAACATGCGCTACCCGCTGATTGACGGCCAGGGCAATTTCGGCAGCATTGACGGCGACCCGCCCGCGGCCTACCGCTACACCGAGGCGCGGCTTTCGAAGCTGGCCGAGGAGATGCTGCAGGACATCGAGAAGGAGACCGTGGATTTCAGCCCCAATTTCGACGAGACCACGGTCCAGCCGGTGGTGCTGCCCAGCCGCATCCCCAACCTGCTCATGAACGGATCCTCCGGCATCGCCGTGGGCATGGCCACCAACATCCCGCCCCACAACCTGACCGAACTGATCGGCGCCCTGCTCGCGCTGCTCGAAGATCCCGAACTCACCGTCAAAAAACTGATGAAATACATCCCCGGCCCGGACTTCCCCACCGGCGGCATCATCCACGGCCGCGAGGGCGTGCTCTCGGCCTATGAAACCGGCAAGGGCCTAGTCCAGGTCCGCGGCAAGATCGCGGTCGAGACTCATCCCCGCACCGGCAAGACCAGCCTGGTGGTGACCGAGATCCCCTTCCAGGTCAACAAGACCCGCCTGATCGAGCGCATCGCCGAGCTGGTGCGCGAGAAAAAGATCGAGGGCATCAACGACATCCGCGACGAGTCCGACCGCGAGGGCATGCGAGTGGTGATGGAACTGAAGCGGGACACCGAGCCGGCCGTGATCCGCAACCAGCTCTACAAGCACACCCCGCTGCAGGACAGCTTCGGCATCATCATGCTCGCCATCGTGAACGGCAGGCCCGAACTGCTCAACCTCAAACAAATGCTCGAACAGTTCCTCCGCCACCGGCGCGAGGTGGTGGTGCGCCGGAGCCTCTTTGACCTGCGCAAGGCCCAGGAGCGCGAGCATATTCTCGAAGGCTTGAAGATCGCGCTCGACCACCTCGACGAGGTGATCAGCCTGATCCGAAAGTCCAAGACCCCGGACGAGGCCAAGGAAGGCCTGGTCAAAAAGTTCGAGCTCAGCCCGGTCCAGGCCCAGGCCATCCTGGAGATGAGGCTGCAGCGCCTGACCGGACTCGAACGGCAGAAGGTGCTGGATGAATTGAAAACGGTGCTGGCCGAGATCAAGTATCTGAAGGAGTTGTTGGAGGACGAGGAAAAGATCAAGGAAGTGATCCGGAAAGAGCTTCTGGAGATCAGGGAAAAATACGGGGACGAACGGAGGACGGAGATTATAGACCAGACCCAGGAGATCCAGCTCGAGGATTTGATCGCGGAGGAGGAGATGGTGGTGACCATTTCCCATTTGGGATACATCAAGCGGAACCCCTTGGCGCTCTACCGGGCGCAGCGCCGCGGCGGCAAGGGCAAGACCGGCATGACCACCCGGGAAGAGGATTTTGTGGAGAACCTGTTTACCGCCAATACTCACGACAAGATGCTGTTCTTCACGGACAAGGGCAATGTGTTTTCGCTCAAGGTCTATGAAATCCCGCAGGCCGGGAGGGCCACCAAGGGCAAGGCCATCATCAACATGCTGAACCTGCAGCAGGACGATAAAGTGCAGGCGGTGATCGCGATCAAGGAATTCGAGGAAGGTAAATTTATTGTCACGGCGACCCGGAACGGGATGGTCAAGAAGAGCGAGCTCAAGGCTTACGAGAACATCCGGAGCGGCGGTCTGATCGCGTGCGATTTGGAGGAAAAAGACCGGCTGATCGCCGCGGCGCTTACGGACGGGAGCAAAGAGCTGCTGCTGGTGAGCAAGCAGGGCAAGGCGGTGCGGTTCAAAGAGGACCAGACCCGACCCATGGGCAGGGCCACCCGGGGCGTGATCGGGATCCGGATGGACAAGAAGGACCAGTTGATTGCGATGGAGGTGGTGGGCGCCGGCACCGCCATCCTGGCCGCGACCGAGCACGGTTTCGGCAAGCGCACCAAGGTCGAGGAATACACCATCCACCACCGCGGCGGCCAGGGCATGATGGCCATGAAGCTCACCGACCGGACCGGCCCGATCGTGAGCGTGCTCCAGGTCGGCGAGAACGACCAGATCATGCTCATCTCCGACCACGGCAAGATCATCCGCATGAAAGTGGCCGGCATTTCCGTGATCGGCCGCGTCACCCAGGGCGTGCATCTGATCGGGCTCGAGCCGGACGAGAAAGTCACCGGTATTTGCAGGCTGGTCGAGGATGAAGAGGAAGAAGAACCAACGACGGAATAAAGCGTTCTTGATTTTCGCGGCCATCCTGTTGACGATATCCTGCGAAAACCAGAGGGCCAAGCGCGAGTTCGACTCGGGCCGCAAACTCTACGACCAGGGCTCTTACCTCGAAGCCACCCGCAATTGGGAGACGGTCCTCGGCTCATACCCCCAAAGCGACCGGGCGGATGACGCCCTCCATTGGATCGGCGTGACCTATTATGTGGATCTGGACCTCCCGGACCGGGCCGTGGCCGCGTTCGCGCGTCTGGTCAAGGACCACCCGGATTCACCCTACGCGCCCGAAGACCAGATCCTGGTCGCGGAAATCTTTCGCAGCCAGAATAAATTCGCCGAAGCCCTCACCGAATACGCGCGCTTCCTTAAACTGTTCCCCGAACACGCGCAATATCCCAAAATCTGGTTCCGCATGATCACCTGCCTGTTCGAGGTGGGAGAATATGACGCCATGCGCGTCCAGGCCCAGGCCCTGCTTAAAAAATATCCCACGAACGAATGGAGCGATGACGCCCTCTACTGGGTCGGCGAAAGCTATTTCCTCCAAGGCGCCCAGAAACAGGCCCAGGAAAATTTCTCGCAATATCTTAAGACTTATCCCCAGGGCGAGTTGGCCTTCAAGGCCCGCATGGGCATTGCCCGGAGCCTCGAGGAAGAGGGATCCTTGAAGGAGGCCATTGACCTTTACCAGACTTTGAAAACGGAATACCCCTCGGAAAGATCGGTGGACACCCGGCTCCAGTCCGCGCAAAAACGCTACGAGAACAAGCAGTCCGGCGCCATCGAGGTCCCTTACGAGGAGCCTCCGACGCCGACTCCCGCTCCCTGAATTTCCGTCAGATTCGTGCTGCGCGCCCCCAGATTCGTGCTGCGGACACTCCTGTCCGCAGACCAATGCGCGCGCCTAAAATTTCCCCCGCTCCATGCTTGAAGCGCTTGAATGGTCGGGGAGGTCGGATTTGAACCGGCGACCCCCTGCGCCCAAGGCAGGTGCGCTACCAGACTGCGCTACTCCCCGATAGGCTTAAATTTAACACCGAAGCGGGGGATTGTAAAGGCTGTCGAGGATAGGGAAAACGGGCGACTTTTGACTTGGGGGCAGGGGGAAATTAAAATGGAGGAAAGAATTGAGGGAGGGAACCATGAAAAGGCTGAAGATGGTTGCGCTGGTTTCGATGTTTTGCCTGGCAGCCGCGGCCGGGCGCGAGGCGTTAGGCTCAGGCTCTATGCCGGTTCCCCAGAGCAAGAACGCGGAGGTCCAGAAGCTGATTGACCAGGCCGAGGCGCTGGTCCAGAACGAGGTCAGCCTCAAGAGCCTGGACGCGGGGCTTCCGCTTTTGGAAAAGGCGAACCAGCTTGACCCGAACAATTATGATTTGATGATCGAACTGGCCAATTTCTACTGGCAGCGCGGGGACCAGATGCCCAAGGCCAATGACCAGGACTTCGAGAAACGGAATGTCTATTTCAACAAGGGCAAGGCTTATGCGGAGATTGCGCTGAAGATGAAGGAAAGCGCGGGCGCCTATTACTGGTTCACGGCCAACCTGGCCTCGAGCTATCAGAACAAGAACGCGCTGGCCCAGGCCAGACTCTTCCCGACCCTGAAGAAAAACACCGACTGGATTGATGCGCACGACCCGGGATATTTTTACGGAGGCGGCGCCCGGATCTGGAGCAAGGTGGTTGCCGAGGTGCCGAAGGTGCTTTTAGCAATGGGTCTGGCCGACCCGGAGGATGCTTATCGGTCTCTGAACGACGCCATTAAACTTGAGCCCAGATACCTTCTTAATTACACCTACAAGGGCAATTTTTTGTGGAGCCAGGGCAGAAAGGACGAGGCCTTGAAGGAGTTGGACTATGTGCTCAAGGCCGATCCCAACATTTTCCCGCAAGAGCTCGCCAAGAACAAGCTGGCCCAGAAGGAGGCGCGCGAGTCGTGGAAACAGTTCACCAAAAAGGACTGGCCGCAGAGGTAGCGGGGAAAGAAAAAAAGAGGAAAAGGATAAAGAAAAGCTGATCGGCGCCTTTAGGGAGGACCCGCCCGGATGCATCGAGAGAATTTGTATATTTTCCTTTCTCGGCTATGATAGGTGGGCAATTTTAAAAGGGGAGGTGGACTATGGGCAAACTGGCGATCAAAGGCGGGAAAAAGGCCTATACCGCAAAGCTGCCGCCGTGGCCGGTCTGGGACCGGAAAGAGGAACGGGCGCTGCTCGAGGCGCTCCATAAAACCGACTGGGGCGGGTATCCGCCTCCCAACACCATCACCAAACGCTTCTGCGACAAATTCGGCAAAAAGCACGACTCCAAATACTGCTTCACTAACGCGAGCGGCACGGTTTCCCTGATGCTGGCGCTCAAGGCCCTGGACATCGGCTGGGAGCACGAGGTGATCGTCCCGGCCCTGACCTTCGTGGCCACCGCGTCCTGCGCCCTCTACCTCGACGCGGTCCCGGTGTTCGTGGATGTCAAGCCCGACACCCTGTGCATTGATCCCGACCGGATCGAGGCCGCGATCACGCCCAAGACCCGCGCCATCATCCCGGTCCATTTGGGCGCGCATGCCTGCGAGATGGACAAGATCATGGAACTCGCGAAAAAGCACAACCTCTATGTGGTCGAGGACTGCGCGCACGCGCACGGCATGAAATACCAGGGCAAATCCGCGGGCGCCTGGGGCGACATCAACGCCTTCAGCTTCCAGTCCAGCAAGGTCATGACCGCGGGCGAAGGCGGTTGCATCACCACCAATTCCGAAGCCTATTACGACAAATGCATGGTCCTCACCAACGCCGGCCGCAAAGGCCCGCGCGAGGGCGCCAAGTTCGACACCTTCGGATGGGCGCTGCGCATGACCGAGTTCCAATCCGCAATCCTCGAAGTCGGACTCGACCGGCTCTTCACCAAGCAGATGCCGGTCAAGCAGAAAAATTACAAAAACTTCCAGAAACGGATCGCCGGCATCCCGGCCCTCAACACCCTGCCGGAGGACAAGAACATCACCCGCAAGAGCGGCTACGGCTTCATCGTGATGTTTGACGAGGACGAGTTTGGGGTGCCCCGGGACAAGGTGGTGGCCGCGCTCAATGCCGAAGGGGTCCCCTGCTTCGGAGCGTTCTACGAGCCGGTTTATAATGCGGGCATCTTCCCGCTGGCGGACGACGGCTCGCCCCTCACCTTGCGGCAGTTGCGCGGAAAGGTTGACTATCGAAAGTTCCGCGGCTCATGCCCGGTCTCTGAAAAGGCCGCCTATCACCGAACCATCTGGGTGCTCCATCGCATGTTCCTCGGAAGCCAGACCCAGACCGCCATGATGGCCGACGCGTTCGAAAAGGTGATGGAGAATATTGACGAACTAAGAAAATAGTTTGAATCGCGACTAAAGTCGCTCGCACGAAGAGGAGGGAGGAGATGAGGGAGAGCAAGGTCAGGATCGGGCTGATCGGGACCGGGTTTATCGGGAACATTCATGCCGAGGCCATGAACAAAAACCAAATGACCGAGCTGGCCGCGGTGTGCGAGGAAGTGGACAAGAAACGCGGGGCCGCGTTCGCCAAACATCACAAGATCCCCAAGGTCTATAACGATTTTGAAAAGATGATCAAGGACCCGGCGCTGGACCTGGTTTATATCTGCATCCCCAACTACCTGCACGCGGACTACATGGAAAAAGCCGCGGCCATGAAGAAGCACTGCTTTGTGGAAAAGCCGCTGTGCACGACGCTCGAAGAAGCAGACCGAATGATTTCTGCCGCGAAAAGAAACAGCGTGAAACTGTTCTACGGCGAGAACCTGTGCTTTGCGCCCAAGTATGCGCGGCTGAAGGAACTGGTTGACGAGGGGTCATTGGGAAAACCGTTTTATGTCCGGCACCGCGAGAGCCACGGCGGGCCGCATGCGGCCTGGTTCTATGACCTCCGCCGCTCCGGCGGGGGCGCCATGATGGACATGGGCTGCCACGGGATCGAGTTCGCGCGCTGGCTTTTGGGCAAGCCCAAGATCAAGCGCGTGCTCGCTTCGCTCGGGACTTACATCCATAACCAGATCACCAAGGGCGAGGATGACAGCGTGCTGCTGGTGGAGTTCGAGGGCGGGGCAAGAGCGGTGATCGAGAATTCGTGGGCCTTGCGCGGCGGCCTGGATGACCGGGCCGAGGTGCAGGGGACCGAGGGCGTGGCCTTCTGCGACCTGGTTTACGGCAGCGCGCTCCGGGTGTTCACCGCCACCGGCTTGGGATACGCGGTCGAGAAAGCCGAAACCACCAAAGGCTGGAACTTCGTGATTTACGGCGAGCACGAGATGTATGGCTACCCCGGCGAACTCGCGGACATTGTGAATTCGCTTATCAACAACAAGCCTCCCAAGGAAACCCCGGAAGACGGCAAAATCGTGCTCGAAGCCCTGATGGCCGGATACCTCTCGGCCAAGCTCGGCAAATGGGTCAACCTCCCGGCCAAGCTCCCCCGGAACAAGAAGCCGTACCAGCTTTGGAAGGAGTAGGCCTCTCCATCTACATCCTGAATGGTTAGCTATGCGATGACTCTAGAGTCAGTCGTTCAATCAGTTCCCCGGGCAGAAGAACTTTGGTTTTATCTGATGACTCAATGGTCTGAATGAGATTATAAAAGCCCTTCTTATTCGCAGTGCAGACCCAGGCGGGCAAAGGTAACCCAAAAAGCAATTCAAAATCC
>CAIUDS010000141.1 GCA_903897985.1 uncultured delta proteobacterium | reverse complement strand
GGGTGTAGCATTTGGGGTCAAGCGGAGCCTCGTCAAGCAATTTTAATTCATCCTTGCCGATTTTCCACGGCAGCCCGTAAATGTTCGGGACCAGGCTTTCCGCTCCGGCCGCGGCTTAGATTTCCCCGGTCTCCGGCTTATTCATAACGCAAGGCGTCAATCGGATTGAGGAGCGAGGCTTTATAGGCCGGGTAGAACCCGAAAAAGATTCCGACCAGGCCGGAGAACCCGAAAGAAATAATGATGGACATGACGGAGATGATGACCGGGAATCCGGAAAAGGTGGTGACCAGTTCGGAAAGACCGATACCGAGTAAGATTCCGAAAACCCCTCCGGTCAGCGATAAGGAGACCGCTTCAATGATGAACTGGAGGCGGATATCCCAAGTCTTGGCGCCCACCGCCATGCGGATGCCGATCTCGCGGGTGCGCTCGGTGACCGAGACCAGCATAATGTTCATGATGCCGATGCCGCCGACCAAAAGGGAAATGGCGGCGATGGACCCGAGCAGGATAGTCATGATCCTGGCGACTTTTTTCATGGTATCGAGCATCTGGGTGAGGTTGCGCACATCAAAATCATCATGCATCTTGGGAGCAATACGGTGGCGCTGTCTCAAGAGTTTGGTAACCTGGTCCTGGGCCGCGTCCAAGTCGGTTTCGCTCTTGGCCTGGATCACAATCACCCGGATCATCCCGGCAAACTTGACGCCGAACAGTCTTTTCTGGGCCGTGAGGATCGGGATGTAGACCGCGTCATCCTGGTCCTGTCCTATGATGGATTGTCCCTTGGGCGCGAGCACCCCGATCACGCGGAATGGCACATCCTTGATCCGGATGGTCTTCCCGACCGGGTCCATGTCCCCGAACAGATTTTGCACCACGGTCTTTCCCAGGAGCGCCACCTTGGCCTCGGTTTTGGCCTCCTGGTCGGTGAACACCCTCCCCTCCGCCAGGGTCCAGTTCTGCACAATCAGGATGCTGGGAGTGCTGCCCATAATGTTGGTGAACCAGTTTTGATGTCCGAACACCACTTGGGCGGGGTCGCTGTGAATGGGCGCGACATAAGCCACGGCCGGACAATTGTTCAGGATGGCATTCGCGTCATCTATATTCAAGGTGACCTCGGTCCCCGTGCTCATTCTGACTCCGCCCGCGGTGGCGGCCCCGGACAGCACGATCAGGAGGTTGGAGCCGATGCTGGAGATCTGCTTGGCAATCGCGTCCCGGGCGCCAGCGCCGACCGCGAGCATGGCGATCACCGCCATCACACCGATGATGATACCGAGCATGGTGAGGGCGGAGCGCATCTTGTTGATGCGGAGCGCCCGGAAAGAAATTTTGAAAGCCGAGGGAATGTTGATCATTTTTTCACCGCCTCGTCGCTGATTATTTTTCCGTCGCGGAACCGGATGATGCGCTTGCCGAACTGGGCGATGTCCGCCTCGTGGGTGATCAGGATGATGCTGATTTTGGATTCTTGGTTGAGCTTCACGAACAGGTTCATGATCTCGACGCTGGTCTTGGTGTCAAGATTCCCGGTGGGCTCGTCCGCCAAAATGATGGGAGCGTCGTTCACGAGCGCCCGGGCAATGGCCACGCGTTGCTGCTCGCCGCCGGAAAGCTGGTTGGGGTGGTGGTGCTCGCGGCCCTTGAGTCCGACCAGGGCGAGGCAGTTCATGGCTCGTTCATTCCTTTGCTTGGCATGGACCCCGTTATAGAGCATGGGCAATTCCACATTCTCGATCGCATTAGTCCGGGAGAGCAGGTTGAAGCCCTGGAAGACAAACCCGATCTTGCGGTTGCGGATGTCGGCAAGCTGGTCGCTGTTGAGCAATCCTACATCGGTGCCGTCGAGAAGATAGCGGCCCTGGGTGGGCTTGTCCAGGCAGCCGATGATGTTCATGAAGGTTGACTTGCCCGAGCCGGACGGACCCATGATGGCCACGAATTCCTGCGGGTCAATACTAACGGAAACCCGGTCCAGGGCGGTGAGGTGAACATCATCACCCAGATAATAGATTTTGGTGATTTCCTGAATTTGGATCAGTTGTGTCATCATAACATCCCCGGCGGTGATCATCTCCTGGCCATAAGCCCTGCCGCAAGGCCAGCCATCCAGCAGAAGCAAAGCCGACAGAACCATTGTCCAGCGCCCGCTCCGGCCGGCTCCCAAGACCATTTCCCAGAATGCCCTCGGTTTCATCTTATCAACTTTCTCCTGGGATCTTCGTTCAAAACATGAATTTTGTTCAGACTTTATAGAAGGTCTTCGCCTTTGTCAAGCTCATCGCTACCGGCGTTAAAACCGACCCTGTTCAAGATCGACAGTAATTTGGTTTTGCCGGAGGCCCTCTCGCCCGTCACCAGCAGATAGGGCACCGATTCGAAAACCGGGAAGACATAACCCATCATCACCCAGAGCGCCAGCGCCTTGGTCCAGCTCTCCTGGTATTCCAGCTCTGGGCCGGAGGCCGCGACAATTCCCCTCCGGCCGGGAAATAGGCGATTCCGTTTTTCATGATGATGATCCGGATCGGAATCTTGAGTTCCATGTTTCCGGAGCGCACGGAGCCAGAGCAGCTCCCAGCGTAGGTTACCGTTAAAATCGGCCCAGAGCCAGATTTGATGGTCCAGTTGGACTTTCAGGTGGACTTCAGCCAGGATAGCCAAGCCTTGCTTTTATAACTACCATCGCCACCAGAGTAAAGCCAGAGTAATGGAACAAGCAGGGTAAGAGTAAGGAAAAAGTAGTGGACCAGGAGGGTTACACTTACAACTAGACCTGCTCCTACTCCGGCCATCTGTCCAGACATGATCCTGGTGGTCCTGGAACCCTGGATTTACAACCTACTCCGAACCATGACCGTGACAGCCTCTTCTCTTACTTATTGACCGCTTACCTCTATACACGCCAGCAGCCTGCTTGAGTAAGATGTTTGCTCCGGCAGGAATCCGGAATAGACCAGTTTGCCGTGAAGGAACTCGGACGCCTTGCCGTTGACCAGGGCGCCGATTTTTCTTCTGTCCTGAAACATCCCCGCCTGAGCCGGGAGGACGCTCAGAGGGTG
The DNA here is from genome assembly GCA_903897985.1 of uncultured delta proteobacterium. Lineage (GTDB taxonomy): Bacteria > RBG-13-61-14 > RBG-13-61-14 > RBG-13-61-14 > DRUE01 > CAIYYW01. The sequence goes on along the minus strand of CAIUDS010000141.1, from coordinate 1,362 downwards.
TTGGGACAGGATTATTTTTCCGGATAACTCTTGCCGGTGAACATTTTCCATAAGACCAGCGCGTCTTTCTGCCGGAGACGGTTGTCCGCCTGGTAGGACGGCAGCAAGGCCGGATCATGACTGCGCACATATTCAAGGTCCGCGAGCGCCCGCTCTTTTTCCCCGAGTTTGTTCAGCATGAATGCGCGCACGGTGCGGTTGGAAAAACAATTCGGTTCCATCTTGAGGGCCTGGTCCAGATAGGGCAGGATCATGGCGGGACTGTAACCGGTGGTTTTGATCATCCAATCGGGCATGAGCGAAATCGCCATACCATAGGTGCGGTAGATCGCGCCATATTCATAATACGGGTCCACCTGTTCCACCTTGTCGGAATAGCTCAGGATTTGCGGGATCCGGAGCAGGCCCAGCGCCGGGTTCCGAAAATTGACTTCGGTGATCAGAATGTTGCTCATCCAGTAATTCGCGCCTGGACTCATCGGATTGATCGCCAAGGCGCGATTACAGGCGGCCTTGGCCTGGTCCAGGTATTTTAAAATTTCCGCCTTTTCTCGGGCGGTTTCCGCGGGCATGAAGAACACCCGCCGACAGAGCGCGGAAGCAAGCCCAATCCAGGCTTCATCGTAGCCCGGCGCGGTCTTGGCCGCGGTTTGAAATAGCGCGATCACCGCGTCCACCTCCGAGGCGCTCTCCACCGTGGCCGATAGATCCTCGGCCTGCTTGATCAGGACCTGGGCTTTGTGCTCTTCGGCGTTAAGTGTCCGCGGGGGCTGTTTTCTCAGCTCGAGGCTTTTTTGCGCCAGCCGGGAAGCGCGCTCCTGGACAGTCTCCGCGGAGGCCGCCGCCAGGCCCAAAACCAGAAACAAAACCGTAAATATTTTTATTGCCCTTGAAAAAATCTTCATTTTCCCTTCAATCGTAACAGGGGCGCAGCCCTTGACCGCTCTGGGCGGGGGACTTTAGTCCCTCACGATTCTCCCATCCGTCTTCGCGTCAATCACCTTCTTCTCCTTGATGGTGCTGACGATCAACTCGCTCAAGTCATGAGCCTTGGGGAAATCAATTCGGAGGCAAACCAGGAGGGCTTTAAGATATTTTTCCACGCATTGCTGGGCATGGAAACAGACGGTGTCGGTGGGGCAATCCTCTCCCAGTTTGAGGGTATGGGCGGCGTTCTTGAGGTTGTTTTCAGCTTTAGCCGTCCATTCCGCGACCACCTTTGACACCAGGTCATCTCCGCGCATATAAGACCTTTCCTTCCATTGCCGCAGGCCGCTCGATGGTGCCGGGAATTTCTTTGCGCCAGGCAAAATCCTCCGGGGTGGTGACAATGATGTCCTTGGCGACCCGGATGTCGGCGAG